>JAAYSG010000044.1 GCA_012518435.1 Bacillota bacterium | reverse complement strand
CCTTCTTTAAGGTCGCACTGCCGCTGGGATCAAGGGCCACAATATCCACCGTTAGCTCATCCTCCTCCCCATAGGGAGGAGTCTTTACCACCAATTTTACAGCACTTTGGGTCACAATTTCAGCCCTTTGGCCCCCAAAGGTTACAGTATGGACCTTCCCCAGGTTTTGCCCCCAGATCTCCACCTGAGTTCCCCCGGTCACAGGACCCTCAGTGGGGTAGATTTCACCGGTGAGGATCAATTGTTTGGTAAGGTAGGTAAAGGCCCGGGGCAGGAAACCCATGGTGCCGTCTTCATTATAAACCCAGACAGTAACTAAACCATGGCTGTCACTGGGTGGAAGAGTGACTTCTTGCACCATTTTTCCATCTGATTCCACGGATAAGGCCCCATACTCCTCTACCTCAACTGACCCGAAAAAAACCCTCATATTATCCCGGAAGTTGCGGCCGATGATCCTGATGGTGGAGCCACCCTCCTTGGGACCCACCGGCCTATTTTCCATATCCACGTTTTCAAGGGCCTCTATTTCCGGGGGTTCCCAATCTATTTTATAGCTAAAGGCCCCTTCAAGGCGGGCTTCTTCCTCAATTAACCGTGCTTCTTTCTCCCCCGGCATCTGCACCTTTGTAGTCACCTTCAGGACCACATCAACAACACTTTCCACCTCCATACTGGGAGCCCTGGCTATTAGGGTGTCAGTATCCTTAAATTCCAGTTCACCGGCAGCCACTTCCCCTATTTCTAGGCGGATGGCAGGTTTTTCAACTATGACACTGCCTGCGGGGAAACCCCATAGCTCACCAGCACTGTTTGCGTCTATATGATGGGGAAAATGTACCCCCTTCACTTCCACATAAATTTCCCTACCCAGGGGAGCAACGGCAGGGCTAATTCCCTTTAGGCCCACCACCGACTTGGGTTTGTAGTAATAGGCCTCTTCCATCTTGGCCTCCCCACCATTGTGGTTTCTAACCCCAACAGTAACAAAGCCCCCAGCCCGGTTTTCCGGTACCTGGGCAAGTAGCAAGGTGCGATCAACTAGCCTCACTTGGAGGGCTTCCGCATTGCCGAACATTACCGTGGGAGGAATCTCCACGTCGGTTTCCTCGGCAAAGGCACTTGCAAAGGAACTCCCCTTAATTTCCACCCAGTTGCCCCCCGCAGAGGGACCCCCATTGGGACTGACCTTCTCAATTGTCGGTATCAATATTTCCTCAGTTGTATAGGTAAATCTTTGCTTGGCCCTTCCCCTTAATTCCACATACCCGTCCCCATCCTTAACCTTCCTGACAACGGTAATATCCACAGGCCCATATTCACCACCCACCGTCGTCAGGTGGATTTCACCGGCCTTAACTTTAGTGATTTCCTGTTTCACATTGCCGAAAAGAACCTCCACCGGTGCTTCCCCACCGTCCCCCTTGGTCCAAGACCATTCCCCATCCCCTTGGTTTTCTTCTCCGGGGATAAAGAAAGCACCTGTTATTATTACCGGTGTGCCCCCATCCACGGGGCCATGCAGGGGATCCACATCGGTGATGAGGGGAGGGTGGAGATAGGAAAATTTTCCGGTTCCCACCTTAACACCTTTATGCTCAAGGGTTACCACCACCTCCCCAACTGCCTGGGGTGGGGTAATTACTTCGAGGGAATTTTTACTTACTATTTTATTTACAGTCGCCCTTATTTCCCCAAACCAAACATTCACATCGTCTTTATCCTCAAATTCCACAGATGATAGGCAGGTTATGGTAATTTCCTCCCCGCCTTCCTTTGAGCCCCGGGAGGGGGCCAGCCTTAATTCACCTTCTCCGCCCTCTGCCCCCACCGGCAGGGAAAATGTGCTTAGCATATATGTAAAAATTAGCAGAACCGCCAAGAGCCGCTTCGTCCTCACGCTGCCACCTCCACTAATTTATAATTAAGCGCAGACACAAAAGTCCTGTTCTCTACTTATCGACCACAGCCGGTAATTTCTTTAGGGACAATTATTCCCGCCAAAGGCAATGAGCCGCCCAGGGAGGTAAATCCCTCCATATTGCGGCTGCTTTTAACTCTTTTTATAGCAAAGGGAATAACTGTCTCCGATGGGAATTGCATTCCAATATGCATGATAGATTTAAAAAGGTGGTGCTGGTATGGCCAGCACAGGTGGGAAAATAAATAAAAATACCCGGCTCATTCTGAGGGAATTGGCCGCGAAAACCAACACATGGATGGCAGGATATCATGCCAAAGGCAGTGGAAAATTACAGACAGCAAAGGATTTTGGCGGAGACAAATGAAGCCTTTTGCCGGCTAAAAAACAATTGGCTGGCTTGGCAAGGGGAGAAAAAGAAAGGCGGGAATGGGGGGCAAGTAGGGGAGATGGGCAATGGGGCCCAAAAGGAAGGCGGTTTGCCCAGTGGAGCTAACCCCGGTAAAAGGTCATGCAGGGGCGGGGACGTGGCCGGCATTGATGGTATCCGTAAGGCTGAAAAGCGCATTTTGGGGGCTGCTAAAAAAAGCGTGGGGCCAAGCTACAGGCCCCTAATCCCCCATGGGTACTTGTTCCACCTGCTCCATGGGAAAGCCCAGGAGCTGCTGGCCCAGGCGACGGAAATGCTCCGGATCACCGCTGGTGCAAAAGCGGTGCTGGGCTAGGGCATCCGCCGGTGCCAATAACCCGTCCTGCTCCAGGACCAACTTTATTTCCCTTATGGTGGCCTCGGCCGGGTCTATAATGCGAATATCGGGCCCAATGACCCTTCTAATTATACCAATGAGGTGGGGATAATGGGTACAACCCAGCACCAGGGTATCCACCTTGGTATGGGCCAAAAAGGATAAATATTCCTCCGCCGCCGCCTCCAATTCCCGGCCATTGAGCTGGCCCCTTTCCACAAAGGGCACAAAGAGGGGGCAGGCCTGTCCATAGACCCGGGCCCGGGGGCGTAGCTCCTTAATGGTATTTTGATAAGACCCCGAGGCAATTGTATACTCTGTGGCCACAACGGCAATTTCACCGGAGCGGCTGAGGCGGGCCGCAGCCTTGGATCCCGGTTCGATTATACCAATGATGGGAAGGGAAAATTTTTCCCGCAGTACCCTTAGGGCCGCCGCTGTGGCAGTGTTGCAGGCCAATAGTAGGGCCTTGACCCCCTGTCCCACCAGGTACTGGGCCACCTCCAGGACCAAGGGCTGAATTTCCTCCTGGGTCCGGGAACCATAGGGAACCCGGGCATTGTCGCCAAAATAGATGATACTCTCCCTGGGCAGCAGGGCGAAAAACCTCCTGACCACCGTCAGGCCACCAAATCCGGAATCAAAAATTCCCACCGGCCTCCTCATCGGGCCTAACCCCCCCTTTTGAGACAACTCTTTATACCCAACCCTCTTCTCCCCACAGCCTGTCCAACCTTCTACGGCTTGAGAAAAGACCGTCCAGCATCCGCCGATCGGCTCTCCAACCCGACACCCCGGGGCCCATCCTTTGCCCCATTGTACCTTATTTGCCTGCAATTAACAACCAGTCCCCCATAATAGTTCAGGCGTCCCAAGAGGACGCCTGCCTAGAAAAAAGTGGCGCGCCCGAGAGGATTCGAACCTCTGGCCTCCGGATTCGTAGTCCGTTACTCTATCCAGCTGAGCTACGGGCGCCTGTATTTTATTTTTTTACTTTCCAAGACCATTATAATTGAACTTACCCGCCGGGTCAAATTACCAAGGGCCTGGCGGGTGGGGAAAATGGCGGAGAGGGCGGGATTCGAACCCGCGGTACGGTATTAGCCGCACAATCGCTTAGCAGGCGACCGCCTTCAGCCGACTCGGCCACCTCT
>JAAYSG010000043.1 GCA_012518435.1 Bacillota bacterium | reverse complement strand
TGGGGTCAACCCGCATAACTAGGATTTCAAATTTAGAGATTACAGCGGCTAATTCCTCCGGGCTGGGAAAAAGATTCATCTCTACACTAAAGTATCGGCTCAGTTTCTCCTTCACAATGGGATGAAGAGAATCAATAATTAGCACTCTCACTTTTATTGCACCCCCGTTTTTAATTCGCCGGTTGAACAAGTTAATACTCATCTGTTCAATTAGGGTAAAAAGAAGGAAAGGAATCCTGCCCCAGAACAATTGTGGGCAGGATTCATATAATATTGCCCCTCCCCCCCAATGGATTTCCTTTGGGGTAACGCTGTTTGCGAAAGAACCCTAAAATGAGGCCTCCTCCTCTACTGGCCGCTCCTTTTTTATGCCAATCCCAAATTTGCTCAGGATTAAAAATACACCTAGAGTTACTACCCCAACTATATCTGTATAAGTACCGGGTACAATAAAACCAATTGCTGCCACCGCCAGTACCAGCCTCAAGGCTGCAGTCAATTCATTCCGATACCATCCTTGAAAAGCGGCGGCCATACAAATTGCCCCCATTGCCCCAGTTACAAAGGCAATTATGATGGGGAAAGTTTCACCTTGCATCAGCAACACTTGGTTATATACAAACATATATGGTATTAAGAAGCCAACAATACCCATTTTAAAACCTGTTATTCCCACCATCCACATATCTGCCTTTGCCAAGGCCGCCGCCGCATAGGATGCTAGGGCAACAGGTGGTGTTATCACGGAAATTGCGCAAAAATAGAATATAAACAAGTGGGCTGCCAGGGGTGCTATTCCCAATTTCACTAAGGCAGGTCCGATGGCGCTGCCGGCAATGGCATAGGCTGCCACCGGGGGAACCCCCATTCCCAATATTATCGATACAATCATGGTTAAGACTAGGGCAATTACAATATTCCCCCCGGATAGTTCCACTAACATAACTGCAAATCTATGCCCAATTCCCGTCAAACTCATAGTGCCAACCACTATCCCGGCGGCTGCACATGTGGAAGCAACCGAAATTAAATCCTTTGGTGCCTGGGCAAAAGAACTAAGTATGTTTTTAAATCCAACCCTTGACCTGGTGTTTTTATTCAGCGAACCAAAGAAAATTATTGAAACTGCCGAATACAAGGCTGATTTTAACGGGGAAAGTCCGACAAAAACCAGGAAAAACAATAAAACAACTATTGGCAATAGGAGTAAGCCATGTTTATGAACAACATCCTTTAAGGTAGGCAATTCATTTTTACTTAAACCCAATAATTTTTTCTTACCTGCTTCAAAATCAACAACTGCAAAAAGACATATATAATAAAGAAGGGCTGGTATAATTGTTGCCTTAACAATTTCTGTATAGCTGATGCCTAATACTTCAGATATTAAAAAGGCGGATGCACCTAAAATAGGAGGGGTTATCTGACCACCTGTAGATGCCACCGCTTCCACCGCTCCTGCAAAGTGGCTGCTATAGCCCGTTTTTTTCATTAAGGGTATGGTAAATGTCCCGGTAACCACCACATTTGCCACAGCAGAACCAGAGATTGCTCCGAAAAGGGAACTGGAGAGAATGGCTACCTTAGCAGGACCACCTCTCTTTCCCCCCGCCAATGATTTGGCAAAATCAATTATCGCTTCCCCTCCACCAGAGGTATTGAGAATTGCACCAAAGAGGATGAACATAAACACAAATGTGGCAGAAACTCCAATGGGCTCACTATAGATCCCCTGAACCCCAAATAGAAAGCTTACGGTTCTTTTAAAGCTATAGGGTGGATGTCCTAATAATCCTGGCAATTTAGCACCATAGAGGGTGTAGGCCAAAAAAACCAAGGCGATGATGGGCAGAGTAATCCCTGTAGTTCTACGCGCCATTTCTATAATTAAAACTATCAGGACTGTTCCAAACACAACATCCAATGTTTTGGGGTTGACACCACTTCTTAGAACAATTCCCCTATAGTCGCTATTCACGTATATAATCAGAGCAATGGCAGCGGCAATTAGAATATAATCAATAATAGTTACATTGCCGTTATTCCTTCTTTTAACAATGGGGTAGTACAAAAATCCCAAGGTCATAACGAAAGACATATGAATAGACCTTAACATGAAGGGGTCCATTGGTCTAACAAAAAGAACATATAGCTGCCATAAAGTCATACAGATGGCGACACAAGTAGCAAACATTTCTGTTTTTTTAGTTAGGGTTCTTTTCGATTCCACCGTAACTTTTTCTTTTATTTCCTCGGGTGTTCTGTTTCCTTTAAACATTCTAACACCTCATTACTGCTTGGCAATTAGTGTTTATTGGAGCAAATGTGATCTGGCATTGACCACTAATTTTCCTTGGGCTGTTCTTAATCTATTGGCATTGCAGCCTCGGGAATCTCAACACCCATTTCCTGATAGTACCTGTATGCACCTTTGTGCAAGGGCAGCCGGAGGTTTTTCACATTTTCCAAGGTCATATCCTTCACACCGGCAAAGGCACGCTCCAGATCCTCAATTTGCTCATATGAGGCTTTAACAAATTCATAGACCACATCTTCCGGAATATCAACACTAAACATATAAGCATTTACATCGGCCAAGGTTTCCACTGGTTCCGTTTGCCCATCATACGTATTGGGTTCTATGGTCATCAATGCATAGAAGGGAACCTTTTCCATAACCTTCTCCGCTTCTTCGCGGCTTACGCCAATTATCTTAGAACCCAGCGTAGAAGCACATTCCGCCGTTGCACTTGCAGGTACACCCATGCTACATACAAATACGTCAACCATACCATCCCTTAACATATTCGGTGAATCCGCAAATGCCGTATTTACAAATTCCTTAACCGGAACATCTAAAATTTCCAAGATTTCTTTCGAATACTCATCTGATGTACCCCCAGCCGGCCCACCACAAACTATTTTACCACCGAAATCACTATAGCTATTAATGCTATCATCATTGGTCCAGCCATGGATAAAGGAAGCATGAAGGGGTAGTGCTGTCCGTAATTTTTTAGCCGGTTCTTCCCCCTCAAACAAACCTATTCCTTCCCAACCTTGGTATCCAGCCCCTTGTGAAATTAAAGCAGATCCTATTTCGCCCGATTGAATAAGATTGACATTATGGACAGAACCGCCCGTTACCTCCGCAGAGGCAGTGACCCCGATACTATTCCAAACATTTACAAAACCCCCACCAAGGGCATATAATGCCCCACCAACACTGGCTGTCCCAATTCCAATGGATGTAATTGTTCCCGCTTCATCCCCACCATTACCATTATCTGCTGTTTCTTCACCACCAGTACAACCAACCAAAGCCAATACTAGGACCACAGAAATAAGGAAAGAAAAAAATCTCTGATGGTTCCTTTTCATGAAATAAACCCCCTTAGTATTGATAGTAGTAGCAATTCTGAATTTGGATAATAACAAATATTTATTTCGTTACTATCCCCTCCGATGGATTTGTATAATATCACCTCCCCTACCTATATACTCATAACAACCCTGCTATTCACTAACAAGTCAACCATTGCAACCTCCGAAAAAACCGAGTTGCTGGCGAAATAAAAAGCTTCCTAGGCACTTCCTTTTCCCCCAAGATACTTACACCATTATCTCCAATGGGGTAAAAAACCAGCCTCACTCAGAATGCCCTCTAGTTCCTTTTGCTGGTCTCTAGTCAGAGGAAGAATGGGTCGTCGGGGGAGACCGCCATAATAACCGACCATATCCATAGCCGCCTTGAGGCCGGCAGGTCCCCAGCGGACAGTAACTGCTTTATTGATCGCCAAAATTTGTAGCTGTAACTCCCGGGCCTCTTTCAGGCGACCGGCCTTGAAATGGTTATAAAGGGCGACACATTCCTCCGGCAGCACATTGGCCAAGGCTGCTGTCGCCCCCACTGCCCCCACACTCAGGGAGGGAAGAAGAAAACTGGCTGACCCGGCGAAAACAGCAAAATCATCAGGACTTTTGGCAATGGTCTCCGCAATTTGAACAATATTACCAGAACTATCCTTAACACCAACAATATTGGGATGACTGGCCAATTCCGCCATAAACATACTATCCATATTAATCCCGGTATTTCCCGGCATATTATAAAGCATCACTGGAACTGGAACAGCATCGGCCAATTCAATAAAATACTGTTTAAGAGCGGTTGGGGTATAACAGGCTTTATAATAATTGGGTGTTACTACCAAAACAGCATCTACACCCAAGTCCGCCGCCCGATGGGAAAGGGCAATGGTATCATCTGTAGATTCACAGCCCGTACCGGCCATTACCTTCATGTCCTTGGGGATGTGTCGGCAGACAAAGGCAATGAGTCCCTCCTTTTCGCCTTGGGATAAGAGCTTAAACTCCCCGTTGGAACCAAGGACAACTAGACCCGCGAGACCCGAGGCGGCCCACTTTTCAATATTTTGTTCCAGCTTATTCCAAGCTATACTATTGGCGATAAAGGGGGTAGCAATAGGGGCAAAGATACCGCTAAACATGTTTTTCCCTCCAGCACTTTTGAATTTAACCATTATCCTTTATATTCCATTATTATTCACTGGAAATGCATATTAGTATATTTCTCCAGAGATATTGCACATCCCTTTCTATTAGCATAAATATTTATAATATTTTATTCTGGGCCACTATTTGGAAATGTGCGGGCATTGAAGGTGCATAGCTAGCACGAAGGCAACTTTGATATGATGGTTCCATAGCCCCTATAATATTATCCCGATCAAAAAGAAGGATCCTAGACGGAAAGCCGTGAAGACCCTTCTTATTAACCTTCTGGATTGCGCTTGGGCTAGTTTGGGGCACATCTTACCTTTTCCCAATACTATAGCCAGAAATAAAAAACATTCCGGATACGGTTTCAAATTTCCCCCGTCACTCCCACTCAATAGTAGCCGGGGGTTTGGGTGTGATATCATAGACAACCCTATTTACACCGGGTACTTCCCTTGTAATGCGGCTGGAGATGGTGGCCAATAGGTCCTGGGGCAGGCGGGCCCAGTCGGCACTTAGGGCATCCTTACTAACAACGGCCCGTATGCCCACTGTATGGGTATAGGTGCGTCCTTCTTCCGTAACTCCAACACTGTGTAGGCCGGGCAATACTGCGAAGGCCTGCCATATTTCCCTGTAGAGGCCGGCCCTTTTGATCTCCTCCACCACGATGGCATCGGCCTCCCGCAGGAGGGAGAGACCTTCCTTGGTGATTTCCCCAATAATGCGAACAGCCAAGCCCGGGCCGGGGAAGGGATGCCGCCAGAGGAGCTCATCCGGCAAGCCAAGCTTGGCACCCACCTGCCTGACCTCCTCCTTATAAAGTTCCCGCAGGGGTTCTAATAACTTTAGTTTCATGTTCTCCGGTAGCCCCCCCACATTGTGATGGGATTTAACCAAACGAGCCCCGGGGCCGGCACCACTTTCCATGATGTCGGGAAAAATAGTCCCCTGTACTAAATAATCCAAGCCTCCCAATTTACCTGCTTCCTCTTCGAAAACCCGGATAAATTCCTCCCCAATTATTTTCCTTTTCTCTTCCGGGTGGGTAATCCCGGCCAATCTTGTCAAAAAGCGGTCCTGGGCATCCACACACACCAGGTTCATGCCAAGCCTAGCGCCAAAGGTTTCCCGCACATAGGCTGCCTCCCCCTTCCGTAGGAGGCCATTATCAACAAAAATAGAGGTCAACTGCTCCCCCACTGCCCGCTGGACCAAAGCCGCGGCAACGGCGGAATCTACACCACCACTCAAACCGCATATTAACTTTCCCTTGCCCACCCGGGCCCTAATGGCCGCCACCTCCTTTTCAATATAGGCGGCAGGATCCCAACCGGGCCGATGGCCAACATCCCTTTCTGACATTAAATCCCTCCTCAATATAATACACCCCGCTATCCCTTCATTCTGGAATAAATATTAGCGGAAGCCCCTTTACCTGTCAAGGAAAGGGGCCTTTCGCCATTAGACCAGCCATGGGGCCCATTTTCCCTTACCCCAATAGGGCAGTGCCCGAGATCATCGCTGGGGTTTTTTCCGTGGGGCATGGTTCCCATCTGCATACACAGCAGGGCCAATTTCCGGACAGAAAAAAACAAGGTACCGGGTTAACGGCACCTTGTCTATTCTTCCCATATTTACATTACATCATGGGCGGGGTGGGCGGCATGGCTGCTGCGGCATCATTTTCTTCCGGCAGATCTGTAACCACAGCTTCGGTGGTTAAGAGCATGGCAGCAATACTGGCAGCATTCTGCAGCGCCGACCGGGTTACCTTCACCGGGTCCACAATACCTGCGGCAAACATATCTTCATACTTACCCGTCAAGACATTATAGCCCACATTGACGGGTTCGCCCTTCACGTGTTCCACAATTACAGAACCTTCGGATCCAGCGTTGGCGGCAATTTGCCTAATGGGTTCCTCCAGGGCCCGGCGGACGATATTTACTCCAATTAATTCATCGCCCTCCACTTCCATTTCAGCCAGGGCAGGCAAAACATCCACCAGGGCAGTGCCACCACCGGCAATAATTCCTTCTTCAACGGCGGCCCTGGTTGCAGCCAAGGCATCCTCGATGCGATGTTTCTTTTCCTTCAATTCCGTCTCGGTGGCAGCCCCTACTTCAATTACGGCCACACCACCGGCCAACTTGGCCAGGCGTTCCTGCAGTTTTTCCCGGTCGAAATCCGAGGTGGTTTCTTCAATTTCGGCACGGATCTGACCGATGCGGGCCTTGACTTGCTCAGTATCACCCCGGCCATCAACGATGATGGTTTCTTCCTTGGTCACCTGTACCTGGCGGGCCCTACCCAACATATCTATTTCCGTGGCCTCAAGTTTCAGGCCCACTTCTTCTGAAATAACCGTGCCCCCGGTGAGGATGGCAATATCCTGGAGCATGGCCTTGCGGCGATCACCAAAACCCGGTGCCTTGACGGCTACGGCGGTGAAGGTTCCCCGCAGTTTGTTGACAACTACCGTTGCCAGTGCTTCCCCTTCCATGTCTTCGGCAATGATGAGGAGGGGGTTGCCGGTTTGAACAACCTTTTCCAAGATGGGGAGAAGATCATTTATAGCAGTTATTTTGCGGTCAGTAATCAAGATATAGGGATCAGAGAGGGTGGCCACCATTTTGTCTGTATCTGTTACCATGTAAGGGGAGATATAGCCCCGGTCAAACTGCATACCTTCTACCACTTCAAGGGTGGTTCCAATCCCCTTGGATTCTTCCACGGTGATAACACCGTCTTTGCCTACCTTTTCCATGGAATCGGCAATTAATTCCCCTATTTCTTCACTGTCGGCGGAAATGGCTGCCACCTGGGCAATGGCTTCCCTGGTTTCAACGGTTTTGCTGTTTTTCTTAATCCCTTCAACGGCAACTTCCACAGCTTTTTCAATGCCATGGCGCAGGAACATGGGGTTGGCGCCGGCGGTGACATTCTTTAAGCCTTCCTTGATGATGGCCCCCGCCAACAGGGTAGCCGTCGTGGTCCCATCCCCGGCCACATCATTGGTCTTGGTGGCAACTTCCTTCACCAACTGGGCCCCCATATTCTCAAAGGGATCTTCCAATTCTATTTCCCGGGCAATGGTTACCCCATCATTGGTAATTGTGGGGGAACCAAATTTTTTATCCAAGACAACATTCCGGCCCTTGGGGCCAATGGTAATTCTAACTGCCGAGGCCAAACGTTCCACGCCCTTTTCCAAAGCGCGCCGGGCCTCTTCTTGATACAAAAGTTGCTTAGCCATATGTAATACCTCCTCTTAAACTTTCACTTAGTTAATAATAGCCAAGATATCCCTTTCATTCAAAATCAGGTGCTCTTCATCGTCCAGCTTAATTTCGGTACCGGCAAATTTGGAATAAATGATCTTGTCGCCTTCCTTAACTTCCAGAGGAATCCTCTCACCATTATCCAGGAGTTTCCCGCTGCCCACAGCAATAATTAACCCCTCCTGGGGTTTCTCCTTAGCCGTATCCGGGAGGACAATCCCGCCCTTTGTTTTCTTCTCTTCTTCCACTGGTTTGACCAATACGCGATCTCCAATAGGTTGTACCTTCATCATTTTACCTCCTTTGGTGTCTATTTTATTGTTAGCACTCTCCCTTGATGAGTGCTAAATCCTAATACATATAATAGTAAAAGAAGATGCCAAGGGCAACAAGCACAAAAAGCAACAAGGAGTAATTATAAGTGTTTATACCAACCAAGAGCTCCCTTTCTCCGTATTGCTCCTCATTTGGCAGTATTTATTTTCGCACCCACCACAAGGATAGTATTTCCCCCGGGAAGGAAATTATTCACAATAAATGGCAAGGAAAAGACACAAAAAAACAGGGGGTTAATCCCCCACCTTGCCAGCAACCAGTTCCTTGACCTTGTCCTTGGCCGCTATGGTTCCCACCACGGCTAGGCGGTCTCCCACCCTAAACTTCATGTCCGAAGAGGGGGAGAAAATTTCTTCCCCATCCCGCTCTATACTCACCACCGTGGCCCCAGTACGGGAGCGAAGATCGGTGCTGGCCAGGTCCTTGCCCAGCATCCAAGAACCCGCCGGAATCTCAAACCTTTCCAAGTATTGGAGGTTGTTGATCATTCCCCATAGGTAGGTGATCATTTGTTGAACCGTTTGCTCCACCTCATGATCTAGCTTTTGCTTTTCCTCCATGAGGTTGGTCAGCCTCTCCTGCAAATTGGCCAGGGCCTTTTCCCCTTGAAAAGCCTGGAAATAATCCTCCGCCGCCCTCTTAGATTTAATTATGATCCCCACGCCGGGGTGGGTCTCCACCACCTCCGCATCCTCCAACAGGGCCACCGCCCGCCGGACAGTTTCTGGAGATACCTTGTAGCGCCCGGCCAGGGTAGAACGCCCGGAAATCCTTTCCCCTATTTCGTACTCATCCCGCATGATCCGCAGGGCCAGATCCACGGCAATCTGCTCATAACGCGAGATATCCGTCAATTTTTTAATATTTGCCATTCCCTCTGCCTCCCTCTTTTTAATTGTCATTTTCCTATCCCAGCCCGGCAAGAAAGCCGTCGAGCCAGCTCCCGTAAAAACCATTCCACATCACTTACCAGACCTATGGCCTGGGAACTGCCCCTATCTGATAGTTTTGTCACCACCGCTGGGTTAATATCCACACACACCGTGCGTACCGAGGCCGGAAGAAGGTTGCCGGTGGCAATGGAATGGAGCATGGTAGCCAACATTAGCACCAGTTCCACCCCCCGCAACCGTTGCCGCATTTCTTCCTGGGCAATAAGGGTATCGGTAATTACCCCGGGCAAGGGCCCATCATCCCGAATGGAACCCGCCAAGAGATAATCAACCTTGTTCACCACACAGCTATACATAACCCCACTGGTGAGGATACCCTTTTTCACAGCCTGCTCAATCCCTCCGGCCAGGCGAATTTCATTGATGGCCCGTAAATGGTGGGTATGACCAGCGGGGGTTGCCTTCCCTGTCTTGAGGTCAATACCCAGGGATGTGCCCAACAGGGCCGCTTCTATGTCATGGGTAGCCAGGGCGTTGCCGGCAAAAAGGCAGTCTATATACCCCGCCTCAATGATACGGGAAAGGTACTTGCCGGCCCCGGTATGAATGATGGCCGGCCCCCCCACAATTAAGACCTTCTTCCCTTCCTTCTTAAGGGCCACCATTAAATCGGCTATTTCCCTTAAGAAAAGCCCCTTGGGCCTTTCGCTGGAAACGGCACTGCCCATAAAGCCGAAGGCTTCCTTGCGCCGGGAACGCTGGAGGGGCTGGACCTTGACCCCTTCAGGTCCCACCACAACCAAATCACCCATCCTTACCCTGTCCATGGGAACACAACGGGCCCGCCCCTCAGTGGGTGTCAAAACAATGCCACAGTCCATTTCCATATCATCCACCTCAAGCCAACGACCATCATAGTGGATAAAGGTCTGAAGGTTAGTAGTGGCGTAAAAATTGGGGGGGAAGGCCCCATCTTGAGGTGCTGGTTTAAGTATTACCTCTTTGGCTGCTACAATTGTCGCCCCCATGGATTGAAGCATTGTCAGCATGTTCTTTAGCCCTTCCTCAGTGGTGGCCCGTACTTCAATGAGGGCAGAGCTATGATCCCTTTTACTACGACCAATGGTAAGTTCTTCAATGACAAAATCACCATTACAATGGATAATGGTGTCTAATACCTTAGACAAGATGTGGGAATCTATAATATGCCCGCGCAGTTCTATCCTTTGGGTGTACATGGCATCCCCCTCTAAACCAGCAAAAACAGGCACTATATCCCCTATTTCTCCGCTTTTCATGGTAACACACCCATAGGGGCTTGTCAATGAGGCAAAAGGTAAGAGGGGGCCCCCTCGCCTTGCCAACCCCAAAGGTTCTGGTTTAGAATGGAGGGGAAGCAATGGGAGGGGTGATTTTGGTGGAGGATCGCTACAGAACTGTGGCCCGGGAAATGGTAACCAAGGGTAAAATCCGTCGCTCCCTATTCATCGGGCATGTGCGGGAAACAGCGACGGAAAAAAGGGCCCGGGATTTTATTGCCAAAATAAAGGAGGAACATAGACAAGCCACCCATAACTGCTTTGCCTACCGGGTGGGTTTGGGAAGGGATGAGGTTTCGTATTTTGATGATGATGGGGAGCCCGGCGGTACGGCGGGTAAACCCATCCTGGGAGCCATCCTCAGCCGAGATCTAACCAATGTTACTGTGGTTGTCACCCGTTATTTCGGCGGCAGAAAACTGGGAATCCGGGGTCTCATCGAAGCCTACGGTGCCGCTGCCGGTGATGCCATAGACCAGGCGGGTCTTGTGGTAAAAAGGATCCAGGTGACCATGGATTTGAGCTGTACCTATCCCCAATTGGATCAGGTTCAGCACCTAATCCACCAGTATGGGGGGGAAATTCTCCAAGCCGATTACACCGATAAGGTGGAACTGACAATCGCCCTACCCCGTTCCCAGCTGGCCCGGGTCCGCAGGCTTTTAACCAAGCTGGGGGTATGAGGACGGCGGCCACAGTCCGCTTACCTGTTCTTATTTAGCGACTTTCACCGGGAAGAAATTATACAAATGGGGTATCCTTTCCCAGGATGCAGGCTGACCACTGCCTCATGCTACAGTAGCCATGGGCGGATGGAAAAACATCTTTTAGGATAAATGCAAAACAGTGGCGGTTCCGGCCAAGGCATCAAGGTATAGAAGCCGATGGCGCAGGAGTTCCCCTTGGCCCAGGATAACCTTTATGGTTTCTTGCACCTGCCAGGCGGCCACCAGGGGAGGAGTAGCCGCCGGATTACCCAGCTGGACCTCCAATCCCCGGAGAGGGCCTTCCCTACCCCCGGGATACAAAATTTCAAAACCGGCATCCCCGGGAAAAATGGTGGTAACCTGCCCCCGGTAACCAGCGATGGCGCCGTGTATCAGGGGAATGTGTAATCCTTGGGCAGCGTCCTGGAGGATAAAGCGGGTGGGTACATTGTCCAAGGCATCCACCACCACCTGGGCCGGGGCCAATATTTCCCGGGCATTATCCCTGGTCAACCATCCCACATGTTCCTTCACGGTAACAGCTCCGTTTACCTCCGCCACCCGCTGCCGGGCCACCACTGCCTTGGCAGCCCCTAAATTATCCTCCCTGGCCAGGTTCTGCCTATTTAAATTGCTGTCTGTAAATCTATCCCCATCAACCACCACTAACCTACCTACCCCCATTCGGGCCAAAAGCTCTATTATCCAGCCCCCCAGACCACCGGCACCAATTACAGCCACACAAGACCGGAGGAGGGTCTTTTGCCCCGCCAAGCCCACCGTCCCATAATTGCGTAAATAACGGGCCGGCAGAATGTCGTTGCCCAGGGCCGATAATTGCACCTCCCACAGGGTGCTTTTCCATTCCTGGGCCAGGGTCAGTTCCGCCGCCACCGGCAGAACCCTTAACCTCCCTTCACCCAAGGTAAGCTCCCGGCTGCTGGCCCTAATCCCCTTAGAAAGACTCATTTCCCCACCTCCTTCATAGGAGCACAATGGGCATCTCCCAACCAATCAATTACAAGCCCCATCAACTCCCCAAGCAAAAACCCCTTCCCTCCCTGGCCAAGGGACAGCTGGCCATGGCGACAATTACCTTGTCACAATTTTTCCAACCCGGAAGGTCTATTTCCCTCCGATAAGGGGCAAGTTGGGTACAGCATTAAGATCAAGGGGGGCAAAACATCCCGCCTTTAGCCGGTGATAACCGGCAGCAGCTATCATGGCGGCATTGTCCGTACAGAGAATTGGTGGGGGGGAGAGAATTTCCAAGCCCGCCTCGGCCCCCCTGATGCGGAAATGTTCCCGCAGGGCCGAATTGGCAGCTACACCGCCGCAGATGGCTACCTTGTCTAGACTTAGGGTCTTTGCAGCAAGCAAAGTCTTATCCACCAGCACTTCCACCACAGCCGCCTGGAAGCTGGCCGCCACATCGGCCACATTTATTTCCTTGCCCCGCTGCCGCTGCTGGTTGTGGTAATTTAGAACCGCTGTTTTAACCCCACTGAAACTAAAATCCAGGGGGGCATCCTTAAGGACTGCCCGGGGAAAATCAATTGCCTGGGGGTTACCCCCGCGGGCGGCGGCATCCAGGAGGGGTCCCCCGGGGTAACCCAGGCCCAGGACCCGGGCCACCTTGTCGAAGGCCTCCCCGGCAGCATCATCCCTGGTTTGCCCCAAAGGGTGATACTCCCCATGGCCCAGGACATGAACCAAATCAGTGTGCCCCCCGGAAACCACCAGGGCAATAAAGGGGGGTTCCAAGGAAGGGTGGGCCAAGTAATTGGCATAGATATGCCCCTCCAGGTGGTTGACAGCCACCAGGGGCAGGCGGCGGGCAAAGGCCAGGGCCTTGGCAACGGTTAGACCCACCAGGAGGGCCCCCACCAGGCCCGGCCCGTGGGTCACGGCAATACCAGCCAAATCCCCCCAGCCCACCCCGGCCTCCCGGAGGGCCTCCCCAATAATGGGATTGATATTTTGCAAATGCTTGCGGGAGGCCAGCTCCGGGACAACACCACCAAAGGGTTGGTGTAATTCTATTTGACTGGAAATAATATTAGACCTTATCCGCCGCCCTCCGGCAACAACGGCCGCAGCCGTCTCATCACAGCTTGTTTCAATTCCCAACAGCAAAAGGGACATATCCTTCCTCCCCTTAAATAGCCCCAGATTTTTCCCCAACATGGCTCCATATCATCAAGAAAGGCCCCCCACCGGCCGCCAAAAAAACCTGCAACCCACCGGGGGCAGCCTTCAAATGCCCCCTTCCCCACCGGGGCCCAGCCCCTCCTTCCACATGATGAGGGCATCCTCCTTATTATCAGAATAATAGCCCTTGCGGTAGCCAACTCCCTTAAAGCCCAACTTCTCATAGAGTTTCTGGGCGGCATGGTTCGATTTCCTCACTTCCAAGGTCATGCGCCGAGCCCCAGCTGCCCGGGCCCGGGCCATGAGACAGCGCATCAATACCTCCCCCAACCCCCGCCGGCGGTAGTCGGGGTGGACAGCCAAATTAGTAACATGGGCCTCACCCAGGATAAGCCACATACCTCCATAGGCCACCACCCTATCATCCTTTAGGGCCACCAGATACTGGGCCAATTTATTGTCCTCCAGCTCAAAACGGTAGCCTTCATAGGTCCAAGGGTTGGAAAAACAGACCTTCTCCAAGGCCAGGACCTGGGCCAAATGACATTTTTCCATATTCCGATAGGTAACCATGCCCCTACTCCTTCTAAAATTTCCGGGCTCCGCCAGCCAGCCGCCTCTTTTTTAGGTTGAGCTCCGCCGCCGATTTTCGCACATAAAGGGGTTCTACAGTAAGGGGATCCCCCTGGGGATTTTCCCCCAAGGCCCTCTGGCCCAAAAAGGCCACACTGGAGGCCCGGGGCAGACAAGATGCCGCCGGCACAACAAAGGCCCTTTCCCCCAATTGGGCCCAGACCGCCTTCCCCAGAAGCCCAATCCCATCCCCCAGAAGGATCACCGGCTCCTCCCCGGGGGATAAATATTCCACCACCCCTTGCGGGGGCAGGGCCAGGTAATCCGTCTCCCGCCTGGGGCCCGAGGCCTCTCCCCGGTAAAGGGCAGTATAAAGAAGCCCCTGTTTGGCATCCAAAAGGGGGCAGATGATGGCCCCGGGAAAATAATAATTATAGGCCAAGGCATCCAGGGTGGGAACGGTGATGAGGGGTTTGGACAGGGCATGGGCAAAGCCCTTTCCCGTACCCAGGCCAATGCGCAGCCCGGTAAAGGAGCCGGGCCCAGCGGAAACAGCAAAGGCATCCACATCTTCTATTTGCACCCCCGCCCCCGTCAAAAGCCGGGCCAAGACCGGGAGCAACTTTTTGGAATGGGTTTTTTGCGGGATATTCAATATCTCCTCCGCCAATAACCCTTTCCCCCTTATTAAGGCCACACTGGCGGTGGCTGTGGCCGTATCAAGGCCCAAGATCAACATGGCGTTCCAACTCCTTTAAAAGGACTTCATAACGCTCCCCGTAAGGGGTGAAGGCCAGGCACCTGTCCCCATCCTCCCCGCCCTTGGTAAGGCCCACATCTATACGCAGGTATTCCCGTGGCAGGAGGGCCAAGATCCTATCGGCCCATTCAATGGCAGTAACCCCCGACCCAAAAAAATATTCCTCATAACCCAGCTCCTCCATTTCCTCCGGGCCCGACAAACGGTAAGCATCCATATGATAAAGGGGGACCCTTTCCCCATATTCCCTAATAATGAGATAGGTGGGGCTAATTACATAACCCTCTATGCCCAAACCGGCGGCCATACCCTGGACCAAAACCGTCTTCCCGGCCCCCAGCCCCCCCACGAGGGCAACAATATCGCCGGGGACCAGCAAACCTCCTAATTTTTTCCCCAGTTCCCGGGTCTGGGCCGCCCCCTTGGTAACCACCCTCATTTACCTTCCCCCCGTTGAAAATGATCCCATCCCCCGGGTAACAAGTTTTCCCGGCGGCCGTCCCGCCAGCACAGGCTGACACCGGCTGCCGCCGCCTTTACTTCCCCTATTATGGTGAGGGGAATCCCCTCCTCCTGGCCACACCTGAGGAGGGCCTGGACCTTGCCGGGGTCAGCCGTCAGGAGGAGCTCAAAATCCTCCCCGCCATAGAGGGCATAGGCCAAGGAATCATCCCCCAGGGCCTGGGCCACCGCCCGGGTAGATTCGGAACGGGGGATATCCTCTGGGTAGAGCTCGGCCCCCAGCCCACTATCCGCCAAAATTTCCCCCAGATCCCGGGCCAAACCATCGCTAATATCATTGACGGCCCGGATGGCCCCCGCCTTCAGCAAGGTCCTAATTTCCCGCAGGCGGGGCTGCGGATAGTAGTGATCCTTCACCGCTTGCCGAAAATGTTCCGCCGCCAAACCCGGTACCTTTTCCCTTTCCATTAAAGCCAACCCGGCCCGCGATTTCCCCAAATGGCCCGTAACAACTATCACATCCCCCACCTGGGCAGTGCTTCGCAGAAGGAGATTTTCCGGCTCCACCTCACCCAAGACAGTAACACTAACAACCCGCCCCCGGGGGGAGCTAACCGTATCCCCACCGACAATATTCACCCCATATTCCCGGGCCAATTCCTTCATTCCCGCATAAATGGCAGTGATATCCTCCACATCCTCTGCCGGCGGAATCCCCAGTGCCACCAGGGCATGGCGGGCCACACCGCCCATGGCAGCAATATCACTGAGGTTCACGGCCAGGGCCTTGTGCCCCAGGGCGGCCGGCGGGATTAGCGGGAGAAAATGCTCCCCCTCCAAAAGCATATCCACAGCCGCCAAAAGAAGCTTCCCCTCCCCCACATAGAGGGCAGCGGCATCATCACCGATACCTATTTTGACACCGGCGGGTGTCACTATGGTGTCCTTACTGAGAATC
>JAAYSG010000042.1 GCA_012518435.1 Bacillota bacterium | reverse complement strand
CTCTTAAGTTAGAGTTTGTCTGCTCGTCTTACTTACTGTCTTTCTGATAACTCATTTGGATTCCAGCTCTCCTGGAACCCGCACTGGCTTCTATCACTGTTCAGTTTTCAAGGACCAGCCGCGGGTCTTTGTTAACCCGCTCCGGATGTACATACTATCATACTCTGTGGCCCTTTGTCAAGCGGCCAAAAAAAATCCCTGCAAGTTTTTTGGCCTTTTCTTTCCTTAGGGCACTTGCTTACTATACCACACTTTGCTGGTCAAAGGCAAGGGGTAAAATTGGCAGGGGAGCCCATCTCCACCCCAAGTCCCTATTCCCGCGGTTTAAGGAGGGGGAAGAGGAGGACATCCCGAATGGAATAGGAATCCGTCAGAAGCATTACCAGGCGGTCAATTCCTATTCCCAGGCCCCCCGTTGGTGGTAGGCCATACTCCAGGGCCCTAATATAATCCTCATCCATCATATGGGCTTCTTCATCGCCGGCCTCCCTATGTTCAACTTGTTCCAGGAAGCGTTCCTTCTGATCTATGGGATCATTGAGTTCGGAAAAGCCGTTGGCCATTTCCCGTCCATAGATAAAGGGTTCAAAGCGGGCGGTAAAATCGGGCTTGTCTGCCATCCGCTTGGACAAGGGGGAAATTTCCACGGGATACTCGGTAATAAAGGTGGGCTGGATGAGTTTGGGTTCCACAAAGGCATCAAAGACTTCGTTCATTATTTTGCCCACGGTTACAGCGGGCCCCTCAGCACACTTTAGGCCCAGTCCTTGGGCCAGCCGGCAGGCTGTAGCGGGATCCTTCACCGGGGTGAAGTCAACCCCAGCATATTCCTTAATGGCATCCAGCATTGTTAGGCGGCGCCAGGGGGGAGTGAGATCGATACTTTGCCCCTGGTAAGTGATTACGGTGTCGCCGGTAACCTCCCGGGCCACATGGGCGATAAGATCCTCCGTCAGGTGCATCATTTTTTCCCCATCGGCATAGGCCTGGTATACCTCCAGGGCCGTATACTCCGGATTATGCTTGGTGGAGATACCCTCATTGCGGAAGTTGCGGTTTAGTTCATAAACCTTTTCCAGGCCACCCACAACAAGCCGCTTAAGGTAGAGTTCTGGGGCAATGCGCAGATATAGTTGGGTATCAAGGGCATTGTGGTAGGTAATAAAGGGCCGGGCATTGGCACCACCGGCAATGGGATTTAGCATCGGGGTTTCCACCTCCAGAAACCCCCGCTGGTCCAAATATTCCCTAATGCCCCTAATGATTTTGCTCCTAGTGACAAATACCTGGCGTACCTGGGGATTGGCAATGAGATCCACATACCGCATGCGGTAGCGAAGCTCCACATCCTTGAGCCCATGCCATTTTTCCGGCAGGGGGCGCAGGGCCTTACTCAACAGCTTGTAGGTATGGACGGCAATGGTTATTTCTCCCCGCCTGGTCCTAAAAACTTCCCCAGTCAGGCCCAGGATGTCCCCGATATCCAGATCCAAAAAGCGCTTGTAGGCCTCTTCCCCCACCTCGTTGACCCGGACATAAATCTGTATGGTGCCCGACATATCCTGCAGGTGGGCAAAGGTGGCCTTACCGTGGGTGCGGATGGACATAATCCGACCGGCCAAGGTTGCTTGGGAGCCCTCCAAGTCCGAAAAATTATCTATAACTTCTGCTGCTTCATGGGTGCGGGCAAAGCTCTCCACCCCATAGGGGTCTATACCCTGGGCCCGGAGTTTGTCTACCTTTTGCCGTCTGATCAGCATTTGCTGGTTGACATCCAGCCCGCCTTGTGCCTCCTTGTCGGCCCTAGGCCCTTCCTCCTTCACTAGCATCCCTCCGTACTTATGATTTTACCGGAAGACCTCCAATATCCTATATTTTAACTGGCCCGCCGGAACTGTAATTTCAACAACATCGTCCTTTTTCCGGCCCAAGAGGGCCTTTCCCACGGGAGATTCATTGGAAATCTTGTTTTCCAATAGGTCTGCCTCTGCCGAACCTACAATGGTATAAATAAGTTCTTCCTCAAACTCCAGATCCAGAACCTTCACCTTGGAACCAATGCCAACTTCATCGGGATTAAAGTCGGCCTCGTCTATTATTTCCGCATTTCGCAGCATCCGTTCAATTGTTAAAATACGACCCTCCACAAAGGCTTGCTCATTTTTGGCATCGTCGTACTCGGAATTCTCGTTGATGTCGCCAAACTCCACGGCCTGCTTAATCCTTTCCGCAACCTGCCGACGCTTAACAGTTTTTAGGTATTCCAATTCCTGTTCCAGTTTTTTGAGTCCACCCAGGGTTAGCAGTACAGTCTTCTCTGCCATAGCATAGTCTTCCTCCCCATTTTCTTTGGGTTTAACCCAATTTTCTATGCCATTCACACACATCGTATCTTAATATATGTAAGGGGCAGAAGGATCATGTTGCCTTATTCTGCCACCCCCCCTTAAACCCTGATCCTGGACCTGAATAATACAGTACGGACCGTTATCCGGCCCGCACCAGCGTTAAGCAATAATACCAGCTCAATTATAAAAGATGTCCCTGGGTATGTCAAGAATTTTAAGCCCTTTTCGCCCTTTCCAGCACGGCATTTATTTGCTCCTGGGTTACCGGTTTTTCAAAGCTGCGCAGCCCGGCCAGCCTAAATCCATGTTTGTCCGCCAGGGCGGAAATCTCATCCACCTGGGCCACGGTTAAATCGCGTCCCAGGGAAAAGGATTCATAGCGCCCTTCCAGGGCCAAGAGCATTGTCTCGGCCATACAGGCATAGGAAGTGCCGGGGGGAAAACCAAAGTCGAAGTTGAAGTTTGCATCTGGGGGTAACTGCACCACACCCCCTTCGATAACCAGTACATCCTTGCGCTCCTGGGCCACCCGCCGAGAGACATCCCGGGGCCGGGCCACATCGCAGATTACTGCCCCGGGTTTGAGGTGTTCGGGTTGGATTATGGCATCATTGGCCCCGGTAACAGTAATGACCACATCGGCCTTGGTTAGGGTCTGGGGTAGATTGGAGGATATTTGGGCGGCTAGGCCCGACTCGGCGGTTATCTTGTCTCCCAAACGCTGAAGTTTTTTCTCATTGCGGCCAAAAAGGGTGAGATAGCGAATCTCCCGGGCCAGGATCCGGGCACAGGTACTGCCAATGGCCCCGGTGGCACCAATAATGGCCACCTCCGCCCGGCCAATATCTATTCCCAATTGCCGAGCAGCCATTTTGGTGCCGGCTATGGCGGTGGCCACGGTGTAACTGTTGCCCGTGGTGACGGGAATTTTTAAGTTGCGGGCGATGGTGACCCCGGCATCCCCCACAACGGCGGTAAAGGCACCCAGGCCAACAATTTTGGCCCCCAGGCTCTGGGCCTTTTCCCCCGCCCGGATAATCTTTTCCAATACATAGTCTTGGGGGAGTTCCAGTATTTGCCGGGAGGTTAGGCTGCAACTGACAAACCAGCCCCGGGCACAGGCATGGGGGGAATGTATCCCGGTAATTTCCGCCACCTTTAGGGGGGGGAGGTAACGAAACAAGCCCTCCAGTATCTTGGCTGGAATCCTGGCCGTCAGGGGGTATTTGCGGGTAATGTCTGCAACACTTAGGGGATGTAGTATAAAGGCGAAGCTCTCCATGGGTTTCCTCCTCTATTTTAAAAATGCCTTGGGGGTTGGTAGCGGTAAAGGTTGCTTGCACAGCCGGGACAGGGGGCCCTGGAGGGCGAGGCAGCGACCCCTAAACCCGCCCTTACAAATCTTGTACCCGTGGTATAAATCCTATGGCATTTAGGACCTCTTCATACTCAGAAGCAGTAATTTCCTCCGGTGCTTTGCCAATGAGGGCCACCAAAACCCCCTCCATTACATTGGTACCGAAGGAACGGCCGTTTAGATTGGGGGTGGTTGTCACCAGCCGGCCCACACCCCTTTCCCGCAGGGCTTTTATGTCGGGGAGGGTGACGGTATTGGTGAGGATGGTGTTGCCGGGGAGGGAGGGGGGAAGGTGCTTCCAGATAAAATGAAAGTCACCGGCAATGACATCGGCCTCCCGGTAGTATTTTTCAAAACGGGGTGTGTTTTGCCCTTGTTTATTCCCCGTTGGGTAGACAAGCTTAAAGGGGAGCTGGCAGACAAGGGGGGCCAGGGTGTGGGCCGCCAGTTCCAATTTGCCCAGGGATGTCAAGGGGATGGGGAAGCCCAGGGCGAACATTAAGTCACCAAAGACCAGCTGGGCCCCATGCTGAGAAAGGGCCTGGGCCATGCCAAAGCGGTCGGCCCCCGACACCAGGAAGACCTTTTTCCCCGACCAGGATAACAGCCCCGATTCCTCCAGTTGGGAAACGACCTTCCTCTCCAGGGTGTTTTTCAAACCACTGCCATCCACAATGGGGGTTATTTTGGCCGCCCGGGCTATCCTCTTGGCATCCCGAAAGGTATAACGGCGTTTCCCGGCCACAACATAAAGGTCAATCCCCCCCATGCCAAAGGCATCCACCTGCCCATCCAATTCACCGATGAGCTGGATTGCCTTCTCCATGTCCCCATCGGTGCCAATTCTTTCAATGATAAATTTATTGCCCAGGACCTCCGTCTCCACCCGCATATTTCGCTTTGATGAGCCCAGGCTTACACTGACTACCCTCTTCACTAACACCACTCCTTTCCCCCATTAAGAAAGATTCCCAATAATCCTGCGGATTTTTTCCGGATCCACATAGATATCTTCACTGAGGGGAGATGTTCCCAGTTCAATGCCCACAACCCTGGTGTCCAAAAGGGCCTCCATGAGGGGGATACGCATGTCGGAACCTAAAAAAATTATATTGGGGTAGGTCTTGGCCTTGGCTATGAGGGCCATTATTTCATTGAAGAGCTGGAGCCCGCTTTTTTCTTCGATAAAGCGCCAGCGCTCCTCCTCTCCCAACAGGAAAACAAAGTCCACCCCTTCGGCCCGGGCCACGGCTTCAATTTCCTCCTTGTTTAGAATGGGGAAGCCTATGAGGGCAATTTGTTCTCCCCGGCGGATTTCCCCCAAACCCTCCAGGCGGGATATAAAACTCCTTTCGGTCCCCAGGCTGGCAGCCACCTCCTGCTGGGACAGGCCGGCACTACGGAGCGCGAAGGCCCGGTCTATGAGCTTGTGGACCTTTTTGCCATCAATGACCTTGGACCCAATGCGGATTATGTCCACCCTAGCCGCCCCTTTCCATATTATGTGCACAGTTGTGTGTACATTCCTTCTTTGATATTCTACTAAACTTTGCCTGAAATGGCAAGGGACAAAAGAGGTGTTATAGGGCCGACTATGATTGGCAGGGTTAACGGGCCACCCCTCACAGCGGTTTCATTTGTCGGGCCCGGGAAAGGAGGTAGTCCCGCCTATTGCGGCTGGGATCCGCCAATACCTCAAACCACAGTTCCTCTAAAATTGCCCCCACCCTGGGGCCGGGCCTTATTTGGAGATATTGGCGAAGATCATGGCCATCGATGGCCAATTCCCGGGGGGATAGGGGAAAGCTCCTGTCGGTGAGCCTGTCCAATTCCCCAAGGCGGTGGTGAATTGCATCTCCCTCCTTCTCCTCCCAGCCCCCAGCCCGGCCCAGGGCCAGGGCCAGTAATTTTAGATCCTTTAGGTTTTCCGGCCCCAGCCTGCTCAAAAAATACCGGAGGGAGGCGGGGTCCGGGGGAACCTGTCTTAGGCCATTTATATGGTCAATGAGGTGGGTCACCCGCCTATTGAAATCCTTCCCCAGGTGGAGGCCCTTGAGGAGGGGAGCGGCGGCCGTGCCAAGCAAGAGCCCCGCCAGGCGCAGGTGAAGCACCGGGGGCAGGTAGCCAGAGGTCTTAAGGGATACGGCGGGGGGATACCTGTTCTGGCTGTAAAGGGGGGGAAATATGAGTTTTAAAAGGCCACTTTCGTCTAACCTTGTTAGGGGGGATACCACCTCATCCAGGGCCAAAATTTCGGCCACTTCTTGCCCTATCCGTTCCCGGGCTATGGACTTTAAATTGCCATGAAGGGCACACAGGGCCTGCCAGGTCTGGGCCTCTATTTCCACCCCCACCTGGCCAGAAAGGCGGATGGCCCGCAGCAGGCGCAGGGCATCCTCCCCAAAGCGTTCATAGGGATCCCCCACGGCCCGCAGGATACCCGCCCGCAGATCCCGCAGCCCCCCGGTGGGATCCACCAACTCATCCTGCAGGGGATCATAGGCCAAGGCATTGATGGTAAAATCCCGCCGCAGGAGATCCTCCCTTATGTCCTGGCCAAAGGTCACTTGACTGGGATGGCGCCCATCCCGGTATACCCCATCGCGGCGCATGGTGGTCACTTCCACCTGGCCTTCCTCACAGACAACCGTCACAGTGCCAAATTCTACCCCCGTGGGCAGGACCCGGGGGAATATATTCTCCACTTGGCTGGGAAGGGCACTTGTTGCCACATCCCAATCCCGGGGGGAGACTCCCCGGAGCAAATCCCGGACACACCCTCCCACCAAATAGGCCCGATGCTTGTTTTCCTGAAGAAGGGTGATTACCGCCCGGACATACCTTGGAATTCGCCGATACATATACCCACCTCCCGCCCCTAGGCTTTCTGCACCAGCCTTCTTATTCCTCCCCCAAAGAAAAAACCCCGGGGGACTCGGGGTGTGAAGGCAGTGACACAGCTCTCTAACATTACCGATATGGTTATTTTAGACAAAAGACCAGGCACAGGCAACGGTTTACCTCCAAATCCTGTGGGGCAAAACTTGAGGAATTGGTGGGTGTCCTCTCCTCCCATAATTCGTAGGGGGGGGAGATGCTCTCATCGATGCTGATTAACCTATCCACCCGGCGGCCAAGGGCCGCAGCCATGGCTTGGGCCTGGCCAAGACCATCCTCAAGGGCCGCCGTCAGGGCCTCCTCCTTCAACTTGGGAGGGGCAAGGTAACGTATCCCCTCCAGGCGATTGGCCCCGGCGGCCAAGCCCCCCTCAATTACCCCGGGGAGCAAAAGGGTATCGGTAACATGAACACTAATAGTGCTATTCACCCGGTACCCCGTGGTCTCAGGTTCCGAAAAGCCGTCGGCACCATAGGCATATTCCGGCCAGATATTAAAATATAAGCCTGTCATGGCCTTCGGGTCTATTCCCAACCCTTGGATATCCCGGACAATTTTCTCCAGCAGTAACCGGTGTTTTTCCAAGGCCGTCCCGGCTTGGGGGGCAAAGGTGGTTAAACCAAAGGAAACCTGGGCCTCCTCCGGCATACCCCGGGAACTGCCAAAACCAAAGACGGTAATGGTATCAAGTCCGGCGGCCTGGGCAAAATAGGGTTTTTCCGGGGCCAAGGCCCTTCTGGCCTCACCGGGGGCGGCAAGGGCCGGGCTGGAGAGGGTCACCAGGAGGCCTGTAAGTAAAATAACCCCCAATACCTGCTTCATCCTCTGCAATTTTCCTCACCTCCTCTGTGTGTAATTAGGCCACCGGGGGGCTGCCCTGTCCAAAGGGAGGCATCGCTAGCCCAGGTCCCCCAAGTTCTCTGGGATACTGCCACAGCCTTTTTCCCCGCGGCACTTCGTTTCCAGTATACACACAGTGGAGGTCTTTTATACCTGCCCCGGAGGGATATTGGCCAAATAGCCCCGGAGCACATCCTTCATTTCGGCCCTGCTTGTCGCCCTGCTCACCCGGGCCCTAACACCTGCCGAGTGGGGCAAACCCTTTAGGTACCAGGCGGCAAATTTTCGCATTTCCACAACACCCCGATCCTCCCCCTTGTGGTCACAGATAAGATCCAGATGCCGTAGGGCCATCTTGACCCTTTCTCCGGGGCTGGGAGGGGGGGGAAGGGGGCGGCCGGAAAGGTGGGCAATGGTCCGGGAAATGAGCCAGGGATTTCCCAAGGTGCCCCGGGCCAGCAACACCCCGGCACAGCCTGTTTCCGCCAACATGCGGGCAGCATCCTTGGGCTTCCAGAGGTCACCATTTCCCCAGACGGGTACCGGGACGGCCTCCTGCACCTGCCTAATAATATTCCAGTCGGCCCGGCCCCCGTACATCTGCCGCCTGGTGCGGCCATGGACAGATAGGGCCTGGGCCCCGGCTGCCACCAGGCGGCGGGCCAGGGGGACAGCGGTAACCTCCCCTTCATCCCAGCCCTTGCGGATCTTGACCGTCACCGGCAGGGAGACAGCCCTTGTGACGGCCGCCACCAGCTGGGCCGCCCGCCGGGGCTCCCGCAGGAGGGCCGCCCCCCCACCGGACTTTACCACCTTTTCCACGGGGCAACCCATATTTATATCAATGATATCCACCGGGTAGGTGGCTACAATTTGGGCCGCCCGAGCCATGGTTTCCGGGTCGTGGCCAAAGAGTTGGACCGCCAGTGGCCTTCCCTCCTCCGGGCTAGGTAACATATCCAGAGTGCGCTGGTTCCCATAAAGGAGCCCCTGGGCGCTGATCATCTCCGTATGCACCAGGCCACAGCCCTGCTCCCGGGCCAAGAGGCGAAAGCTCTTGTCGGTGATACCGGCCATGGGGGCCAGCAACACCCGGTTGGGCAAAATAATCTTGCCAATCTGCAAGACCACAACCTCCCCTTTATCTATTGCAGCCTAGAGGGCCCCTTTAGGAATAATCCCCCAAAGGAGGGCCCCTTTATTCCTTGTCTTGGTTGCGATGGTAGATGAGGCGCAAGCCTTCCAAAACCAGCATGTTATCAACAATATCTATGGTCTTGCTCTCCGCCGCTATTAGGTCCGCCAGGCCCCCGGTGGCCACCACCTTTTTCGTACCGGCCAGTTCATCCTTCATGCGCCCGACTATGGCATCCACCTGGCCGGCAAAGCCAAAGATTATCCCAGCCTGCATGCTGGTTACCGTATTGCGGCCAATAACTTGGGAGGGTGTAACCAATTCAATCCTGGGTAACTTGGCGGCATAACGGAAGAGGGCCTCCGTGGCAGAACCTATCCCAGGGGCAATGGCTCCCCCCAAATATTCACCGGCGGCACTGACGGCACAGAAGGTGGTGGCTGTGCCAAAATCCACCACAATTACCGGACCTCCGTAGCGGCTGTAGGCGGCCACGGCGTTGGCAATTCTATCGGCCCCCACCTCCCGGGGGTTTTCGTACTTTACATCCATCCCGGTCCGAACTCCAGGTCCCAGGATCAGGGGCTCCCGCCGAAAATACTTCTGGGACAGCTTCTCCAAAACCGGCAGAAGGGGGGGGACCACCGAGGCCGCCACAACCGCTTCCACCTGCTTGGCCCTCAAGTTGGCCGTGGCCAAAAGTTGCAGGAGAATAATGCCATATTCATCCTCGGTCTTACGGGGGTCGGTGGCAATGCGCCAGCTGACAAGGAGCTCCTCCCCCCGGAAGATTCCGGCCACCAGATGGGTATTGCCAACATCCAAAGCTAGGATCACTTCTCATAACCTCCATCTCCGACGGGGTTTATTCCATCCTTGACCAGCCAGGTCCATCCGCTGGTCCACCCCGGCCTCTATTAGGAAAAATCGTAAAAGCTCTGCAGGCTCCGCACAATTAGATACACCAGCACCGCCGCCACCACAACCTCGGGGAGACCGTGGGTTACGGCCACTCCCAAGGCGGCCCCAAAGGGCAAATAACCCCTGAGGACGGCCAGGCCCAGTACCCCAACTGTATTGCAGATGGTCCCGGCCGCAGCCGCCAAGCTGCTCCTATGGGTTATTTTAAATATGAAATGGGAGAAAAGGCCGATGAGGATACGGGGAACGAGGGCGATGATGGGATCCAAAAGAAAAGGTACCCCGGCAGTGGAAATGCTGTAGAGGCCAAAAATAAAGCCCACCATAGCACCCACATAGGGGCCCTCCAGAATTCCCGCCAGGATAACGGGTACATGCATTATAGTGGCCCGACCAGCCGGAGTCGGTACCGGAATAAGGCCTAAACCACTCACTCCCAAGATAATAGTCATGGCCGCCAAGAGGCCAGCCACCGCCAACTGACGCGTCTTTAACATTGTTTGTGCCACCTCCGTTCCAGCTCCCAAAGGGATACTGGTCTGTGGTTTTAGTAATTTACCCTTGCCTCCCACTTTTTCGGGTCCGGTGTCTACACCAACTACCGGCCCTTTCAACCTTTGTTTCGGGACGGAGAGGGAGGGTCCGCCCCAGCCCTTTACCCCTCCCGGGTGGCAGGCTTTTTCCCCCCCCAGGATAAGATAACTGGGCCCAGCTAAACTTTCACCTCCGGCTAACCTCCTTCCCGCAGGCTGACATCCCCGGCCAAAACCCGCCGCAGGCCAGCCCCCTCCTCCTGGACCAGGAGGGCACCATACTCATCCACATTTACCGCCGTCCCGGTAAAGGATCTCTCCGGGGAGATGATCCGCACCCTTTTGCCCAAAACCAAGTTCAGTTCCAACCAGCGCCGCCGCAGGGGGGCAAAGCCACCCTCCAGGAGGGCGGTGTATTCCTCCTCCAAGGAAAGGAGGAGCCGCTGAAGGAGGGGAACCCGGGCCAGGCTGTGCCCCTTTTCCACCCTAAGGGAGGTAACCCTCTCCCGGAGGAAGGGGGAAAAGCTGGCCAGCTCCGTGTTCACATTGACCCCAATCCCCATGGCCACAAAGTTAATCCTGTCCACCTCGGCACTGAGTTCCGTCAAGATGCCGGCCACCTTCCGCCCGCGGATAAAAATATCATTGGGCCATTTGATGCCCGCTGGCAGGTTATAATCTTCCCGCAGGGTTTTGGCCACAGCCACCGAGGCCATAAAGGTCAGCTGGGGGGCATGGGTGGGCTGTAGGGCCGGCCGTAAAATAAAGGAAAAAAGCACACCCTCCCCCGGGGGGGAATGCCAGGTACGGCCCCGCCGCCCCCTTCCCTCCACCTGCTCCTCCGCCACCACCAGGGTTCCCTCCCCAGCCCCCTGCCGGGCCAGTTCCTTGGCCCGAATATTGGTGGAGGACATGGTCTCATAGTAATGGATGTGGTGGCCCAAAAAGCGGGTCTTGAGCCCCCAGCTTATTTCGGCCGGGAGGAGGCGATCGGGAATCTTGTTTAGGCGGTAGCCACTGCGGGCCTGGGAGGTAATATCATAGCCCTCCTGCCGCAGGGCCTGAACCGCCTTCCATACCGCCGTCCGGGAGACCCCCAAAAGGTTGCTCAGTACTTCCCCGGAAAGGTATTCCTCCTTTGTCTCCCGGAGGGCCCTCAAGGTCTTCTCCTTCACCCCTGCCACAGGCTATTTCACCTCAACCCCCAAGACATTTTCCATCTGCTCCAAGGCAAAGTCGTGGGCCTCAGGGTCAAAGGAGGCCACGGCATCCCTGAGCACAGTTACATCATAGGTACGCATGCGGGCATCACAGGCCGTATAGAGAACACAGATGTTGGTACAGACCCCCACCAGCACCAGTTCTGTAATCCCCATCTCCCGCAGGCAGAGATCCAACTGGGTGGCAAAAAAGGCACTGTAACGGCGTTTGGGGATAATGAGCTCCCCCCTTTGGGGTGCCAAGGCCCCAATTATTTCCGCCCCCGGGGTGCCGGCAATGCAGTGGGGGGGAAACATTGCAAACTCCGGATCGTCGGCCTTATGGTTGTCACAGATATAGATGACGGCTTGGCCTGCCTCCCGAAATTCGGCGATCTTTTGGGCAATTAAAGGAACTATTTCTTCCCCCGCCGGCCCCACGGTTAGGCTGCCTTGGGGGAGGATAAAATCATTGAGCATGTCTATTACCAAAAGAGCCCTCTTGGTCATTTTTCTCCTCCTTTCCCCTCTTTATTCTTTCCCCCGGGGAAGGAATCCTCCCCAACGGGGCAGAAAGAAAAGCCAGCCCCCTGGGACTAGCTTAAGCCTTCCTGTGGTTTACGGATGAGGGGCCCAGTGGTCCTGGGGCTCTGGTCCTTTGTTATTTCCGCTCCGGGGGCAGCACCCGTCTTACCCTCCGTCTCCGCCCCCGCCTGAAGGGAGTCCGCATCCATGCTTGTCAAGAGCTGCTTTAACTCCTCCGCCTCCAGGGTTTCCCGCTCCAGCAGGGTCTGGGCCAAGAGTTCCAGCTTATCCATGTTTTCCCGCAGGAGCACAGTGGCCTTCTCGTAGCAGTCATCAATAATACGACGTACCTCCTGGTCTATGGCCGAGGCCACCTCTTCGCTATAGTTTCTATCCCGGGAAATATCCCGGCCCAGGAAAACCTGTTCCTGCTTGTGGCCAAAGGTCAGGGGGCCCAGCTTTTTACTCATGCCGTATTCCATAATCATCTTTCTCACCATTTCCGTGGCCCGTTCCAAATCATTTTGGGCGCCGGTGCTAATCTCATCCAAAACCAGTTCCTCCGCCACCCGTCCCCCCAAAATTTGGATGATACGATCCAAAAGTTCCGTCCGGGTCATATAGTAGCGGTCCTCCTTGGGCAGGCTCAGGGTGTAGCCACCGGCCCGTCCCCGGGGGATAATGGATACCTTATGCACCGGGTCGGTGTAGGGCAGGATATGGCCCAAAACAGCATGCCCCGCCTCGTGATAAGCCACCAGGCGCCTTTCCCGCTCACTGATAACCCGGCTTTTACGTTCCGGTCCGGCAATTATGCGGTCAATGGCCTCCTCCATCTCCACCATGCTAATACGGCGCCTATTCTTGCGGGCGCTCAGGAGGGCCGCCTCATTGACCATGTTGGCCAGATCAGCTCCGGTAAAGCCCGGTGTCCGCCGGGCCAAGACACCCAGATCAATGGACTCATCCAGGGGTTTGTTCCTGACATGGACCTTGAGGATGGCCTCCCGGCCCACCACATCGGGTTGATCGATGATCACTTGGCGGTCAAAACGCCCCGGCCGCAGGAGGGCCGGATCCAAAACATCGGGCCGGTTGGTGGCCGCCAGGATGATGACACCCTCATTGACACCAAAGCCATCCATTTCCACCAGAAGCTGGTTAAGGGTCTGTTCCCTTTCATCGTGGCCGCCGCCCAGGCCCGCACCCCGCTGCCGCCCCACTGCATCAATTTCATCGATAAAGACCAGGCAGGGGGTATTTTTTTTGGCCTGCTCAAAGAGGTCCCGCACCCGGGAGGCACCGACACCGACAAACATTTCCACAAAATCAGAGCCGCTGATGGTAAAGAAGGGTACCCCGGCCTCCCCGGCCACAGCCCGGGCCAGCAGGGTTTTACCCGTACCCGGAAGACCCACCAGTAAGATACCCTTGGGGATCCGGGCCCCCAGCTCGATAAACTTCCGCGGCTCCTTCAAAAACTGAACCACTTCCTCAAGCTCTTCCTTGGCCTCCTCCGCGCCGGCCACATCGGCAAAGGTAACCTTGTTTTTATTCTCCGGCGAATAGAGCCGGGCCTTACTCTTACCAAAGGACATAACCCGGTTTCCCCCACCCTGGGTCTGCTGCATAATGAAGATCCAGACCCCAATTAAAAGGATGATGGGAAAGAGGGTGGAAAGTAGTGTCGTCCACCAGGGTGGCGTCGGTGGCGGTTCCCCGGTATAGGTCACACCGGCCTCCTCCAGCCTTTCCACCAGTTTGCCGTCATTGGGATTGTAGCTGGAAAACAGGTCGCCATTCTTATATTCACCCTCGATGGCACCATCCACAATGGAAACCTTCTCCACCTTTCCCGCCTCCAAGTGGCGCAAGAATGTGGAGTAGGGGATCTCCTCCACCTGAGCGGGCTCATTGGCAAAGTAGTTTATCACGGAAAGGGCTACAATTATGAGCAGTAAATAAAAACTTATATTGCGAAAAGCCCTATTCAAAAAAAGTCCTCCTTTCCTTAAAGGGCAAGCATTATTAATGGCAAGCACCAAAGTAAGTAGCTATTTTCCACAATTAGTGGAGACCACTTAATTGTAGCATACTTCAGCGGGTATGACAATGACGGCATTTGGAAACTTCGGGCAATTACTTAAAAACCTCATCCTTTAAAACCCCGATATAGGGCAGGTTGCGGTACTTTTGGGCAAAATCCAGGCCATAGCCCACCACAAAACGATCGGGAATGGCAAAGCCACAGTATTTAACGGGCACCTCCACCTCGCGCCTCTCTGGTTTATCCAAAAGGGTACAGATTTCCAGGCTGGCCGGCCGGCGGGAGGAAAGGTTTTTGTAGAGGTAGTGGAGGGTGAGGCCAGAATCGATGATGTCTTCAATAATGATAATATCCTTGCCTTCAATACTATCCGCCAAATCCATGAGGATACGCACCACTCCAGAGGTCTTGGTGGAGGCACCATAGCTGGAAACAGCCATAAAGTCAAAGGAAACCGGGACGGTCATGGAGCGGGCCAGGTCAGCCATAAAGATCACCGCCCCCTTTAAAACCCCTATGAGGTGGGGTTCCCGGCCGGCATAGTCCCGGGAAAGCTCTTCCCCCAGCTCCCGCACCCTTCCCTGCAGTTGTTCCGAATCGATGAGAATTTCCTTCAGATCCTTGAGCATTCTCTTCCGCCATCTCCCTTCCCATATTTGCTACTTTTACAAAGTGTTTTATCCCTCCCCCGCCGGTGGGGCTGGACAAATAATAAGCAATGATCTTTACTAACATCCCTGAAAGGAATGGGGGAGGGCACCACTGGGCAGCGGCCAAGGTAATCACTCCAGGTCAACCTGTAAAACCTGTTCTGTCCCGGGGGTTACCTTAAATCTTTCATCCTGGCGCCAGCCCATGACCCACACTATTATATCATCCCCGCTGGTCAGGAGGGGGATTTGGTCTCGCTGGGCCCGGGGAACCTTTTCGTCTATAAAAAAGTCCTTTAGTTTTTTGGAACCGGCCAGGCCCAGGGGGTAAAAGCGATCGCCGGGGCGACGGCTGCGCACCCTGAGGGGGGAGGACAAAAGATCATAATCAAAGAAGGCCCGCCGGGGCCCAGAGGATAAATGGGGGGGAAGTTCCCGCCGGGCCAGGAGGCGGGCCCGCACCTTTACCCCCGTCGGCAGGGTGGTTCCACCCGGCACCGGTAGGAAAGAGCAAAAGGGGGCCGGAGGCTCCCGGTCATGTCCCGCCCCCTGGATAATTACCTCACCGTAGGTCTTCTTCATTTCCAGGCCCCCGGGAAGGGACAGCCGCTGGCCCACCCGCCCCCTGGTCACCAAGGCCTGGGCCTCTTGGAGGTGAACCTGCTTTATATCCCTACTCCCCCCCTTAACCTGGCCAATACCCCGCCGGAGGAGGCGCCGGAGAAGGACCGGGGGGAGACCCTCCATGGCCTGGAGGGAAAGGGAAACCCCCGCCGGAAGCTGCCGGGCTGCAGCAGCATACAATTCCCGGGCCCTGCCGGCCAAGTATTCATCTTCCTCCCGCCAGAGCTGGGCATTGGCTGCCACCTGTTCCTGAAAGTTGGGATTGTATTCCTCCAAAAGGGGAAGGAGCTGGAGGCGTATTTTATTGCGCAGGTAGACAGGTTCCTTGTTGCTGGGATCCCAACGGACTTGCAGGTCCTCCTTCCGGCAATAGGCCAAGATCTCCTCCCGGGTCACCTCCAAAAGGGGGCGGATAATCTGGGCCCCGGCCAGGGGGCGCACCGGCGGAATACCCGCCAGCCCCTGAAGCCCCGTACCCTGTATAAGGCGCATGAGAATTGTCTCCACCTGATCATTTTGGTTGTGGCCCAGGGCTATTTTTCCGCAGGCCTCCCTGCGGGCCACCTGCCCCAAGAGGGCATAGCGCACCTGCCGGGCCGCCTGCTGGGTGGAAAGCCCCCGTTTATCCCGGTATTTTCCCACGGCAAATTTCTTGATAAGGGCCGGGATACCCAAGGATGCGGCCATTTCCCGCACATGGCAGGCATCCCTGTGGGATTCCTCCCCCCGCAACATATGATCCAGATGAAAGACCAGCAGCTCAAGGCCCATCTCCCCTTGCAGACGCCAAAGGATATGAAGGAGGGCTGTGGAATCTGGCCCTCCGGAGACTGCCACCAGAACCCGGTCTCCAGCCCTAAGCATGTGGAAGCGTTTTAGGGTTTTTTTGACCTTCTCCAACATAATTTCCCACCAACTCCCCCTATCAATTTCGTCGCGGGACAAAATTTTCCTGCCTTAAGTGGGGAAAATCCCCTCCCCCGGCCTTGGGGCTGTTATTGATTATACCCCGGGGGAAGGGATTTTCTCCCTAGAAAATATTTACCTTTGGCCCTTGGCCTTGGTCCTTTAGTCTTCCCGCTCGATGCGAGCCACCAGGACAGCCATATCATCTGCCTTCCTCCCCGGTCGCTCCTCCCCCCGGGCCAAAATTTGCCGGGCCAATAACCCCGGTTCATCGGTCCGGGCCCTTAAAATAAAGTCCTCCAACCAATCAGGCCCACCCTCCCCGGCCGCCCTTCCCCCCAGGACCCCATCGGTCACCATGACAATCACATCCCCATCCCGCAGGCGGCGGATTAGGGGCTGTATATGGATATCCTCCACAATGCCTATGGGCAGGGCCCGGGGCTCAATCCTGCTCACCTCCTTGCCCCTTTTGAGGTAGCTGAGGTAGGAACCCACCTTGACAAACTCCGCCTCACCAAGATACAGATCAAGCACCACCAGGTCCACCGTGGCAAAGTTCTCCCCCCCAGAGCGCAGGAGCAAAATGTTATTCACCGTCCGCAGGCTCAATTCCTCGTTAAAGCCGGCGTTGAGGAGCCTTTCCAAAAGGGAGATGGTGGTGGCAGATTCCGCCGCTGCCCGGGGTCCAACCCCCATGCCATCACTTAAAATAAGGGCCACCCGGCCATCCTCCAGTTCATAGACACTGTAGTTATCTCCAGAGACCGGGGCCCCACCCCGGGCCCGGCATGCCGCGCCGGTGACAACCCTAAAGTGGCGGGCTGCCACCAACCGGAGCAGGCACTGCCCCCCACCCCGGCGCAGGGCACAGCGCTTTTGCTCCAGGCGCAGGCGCCGGCCACAGACCTCCTCCGCCACCTGCCTAATAATGCGGCTGCATTCGGCGTTGGCCCGGCAGCCCTCCTTACTTATGTTCACCTCCACCATATCCCCGGGACCACAGAGGATATGGGCCTGGCTGACATGGATATCGGCCGCCGCCAATTGCTGTAAGAGGGAGGCCGTCAGACCTTCCCTATAGTCCAGCTCCAAGTTTAGCTGGCGGGCCAGGCCGGCCACAATCTGGGATACCCCCCGCAATTGGTCGGAAACCATGCTGCCCTTTTCACTGAGGCGCCTTTGCCAGTAAAGGTTGAGGCGGTGCATTTGGTACAAGTGGTTAATACAGCTTATCAACTCCGGCAGGCGCACACAGCGGCGCCTCATATCAGCTTGAATATCCTCCCGCTCCAGCCCCTTATTGAGTTCGGCCAGACCCATGAGCTTAAAGATAAAGCGGTAGGTCTGCTTATACTCCTCCTCCCAGCAGTTGGGGTACAAATTACAGCTCTCACAAACCTGGCGGCAAATGGCCCTAAAAACCTGCTCCAGGCGCTCCTCCTCCCGCGATTTCTCCGTAATGGCCAGGTCATTTAGGGTACCAGCCAACTGGCCAAAGACTGCCGCCACCTCCCGGAGGCGCCCCGAGGCCACCTGCCGAACCCGCCGGTCATACTCCTGCTGCAGGCGCCGGTTTTCGTAGGTGCCGGGTAAAATCTGGGCCACCTGGCTTACATAGCGGGAGGGGGTGAAAAAAAGAAATGCCAGGGACAAGAGGGATTCCACCAGCACCAGACCCGGCTGGGCAGCATGGAGAAAGTACAGGGAGAGAAAAAAATCCCCCAGCAAAAAGCTGAGGCCGGCCCCGGCCTTCCCCAAACCCCGGAAGGCTCCGGCCAAAAGCCCGGCAAAGGCATAGGCCCCCGGGGCCGTTGGGGGTAAAATCCCCGCCAGTATCCCCGTAATCCCATAGGAGGTTCCCAGGGCCGCACCCATCCCGGCTCCCCCCGTGAGGGCCATGAGCATGATCAGGTACTTGCCCAGGACCTGCTGGAAGGAGATGCCTCCCAGCCTAAGACCGGAAAAGCCCAACATGACCATGGTGGCCAGGACAATGAGGCAGATGCTCTCCTCGTTGTCCAGGCCCCGCAGGCTTCCCCGCCGGGTCAGGAGGGGAAGGCCCTGGAGAAAGATCATGGTCAAAATCAAGACCAGGAGCCCTTCCAGTCCCGCCGTCAGCAATTTACCCCCTTGCCAACCACCCGCCACCACGGGGGAGGTTAAGAGGACCAGAGCCAGGGCCAAGGAGGGAGGCTGGAGCCAAAAGTTATCCTGTTCCTTTAAAAGCCCAGTAGCCAAATAAAGGGCCATTAGCATGGCCCCCCCCAGTATTGCCCGGGAAATATAGCCCCGGGAAAGAAAACCCAAAAAGCAGCAAAGACCCACGGCCGGGGCCCGGGGTTTGTCCCAGCTGAGGACTGCGGTAAAAAAGGCCAAACCACAGGCAAAGGATCCGGCCACTAGGCCCCCCCGGCCGACAAAAAAAGCCACTGCTAGAAGGAGCCCCGTGGCCGGGCTGAGCAATGAGCCAAGGAAGGAAAGAAGGGACATTGAAGGCACCACCTTTGGTATAATTTGGCAGTGCCTTTATTGTACTATCCTCCGGTAAAAAGATATGTTGTAATAACGGGACTGCCGGGAAGTATTCTCGACAGAAAGCGAAGGAAAAAGAGGAGGATCACACTTATCCCCTCTAATGGAGGAGCCTCTCCCGGTATTCCTCCCCTAAATCCTGTCGGAGGTAGGTAACCAAATTATCCAGAAAAACCGCCGCATCCCCCCGGGTCAAGACGGCCTGGGGCCGCATGCGTCCATAGCTGTCGGCCTTTAATATCCCTATTTCGCCGGCCACATAAATGGCATCCCGGGCCCAAGGAGGAATTTGCCCCTCATCCAAATAGGGTAACCTATAGGGGGGCACCGGTGCCAGGCCCTCCAGTCCCAATAGTTTAATGGCCATGACGGCAGCCTGGGCCCGGGTAACACCTGCCGCCGGTTCAAAACGGTTGTACGGCCCCCCCTCCACTACCCCCTGGGCAACCAGGGCGTTGACATAGGGGGCAGAGGGGTGTTCCGGGGATAGATCGGCAAAAACCCACTCCCCCCGGTCTTCCCCTTCCAGGCCCGCCACCACCGTCAGGGCCCGGGCAAAGTCTCCCCGCACCATGGGGAGCCCCGGGGCAAAGTAAAGGCCGGTGGGGTCCAAAACCCCCAGGCTGGCCATGCGGACCACCTCCTCTTCCGCCCAGTGTCCCCGGATATCCCGGAAGGCCGGCACCGGGAGCCTTTCTTGTCCCGGGGGCAATACCGAATACAAAACATCAGAACCCCGGTTGCGGCCCACCACCTCCCCCGCCTCATTATAGCGGGGTAAATCGTAATCGTAGAGTAAAATGTCCTCCCCCGTTTTGGTTAAGAGGTAGCCGCCAGAAAAGCTGATGGCCGTGGGTTCATTGGCCACATAGGACATTTCCTGCCCCCGGCTAAAGGAGGCCTGCTCCCGGACTGTACCAATCCAGGGAATGGGTTCCCCCTCCTCCCCCTCCTGGCTACCCTCAATGGTGCAAAGGACCCTCCTATTCTCCACCTGCCCCCAACGGGAGGTGTAGCCCACCGTCTCACCACTGGTGTTGACCGTCAGTTTCCCCTCCCCCCGGTTTTTCTCATAGACCTTGCGGCCAAAGTAGTTGCCGGAAAAATAGGTCGTGGCCGGGTGCACATCGGTTAGGGTGGAATAGCTAAAACGATAATCGGCATCATTTACCTGATAGCGGTCCCCTCCCACCTGCACCGTTTCCCGGAAGCGGCTGACCTCCATCTCCCGCACCTCCTGGCGGCCTTCCCGCCGCCGGCTACTTAGCAGGGTATAGGTGCGGGTCAGGCGGACCCCCTCCTCCAGATTCTCCAGGTTAAAGCTATAGCGATCAGCAACCTGTCCCCCCCGCTCTCGCCCCGGCCGCATATTTAGGGTGCCGGAAAGGAGGATGGGCTTGCCCGTCAGGTAGAAGACCTCCTCATAATCGCTTCCCTGGCCCACACCACTACCGGTGGGGGGAGCCAGCAGGGCAGCCCGGGCAGAAGGGGAAAGGGAAAAGAAGAAAGAAAGGATCAGTATTAGGGAAAATATTCTTTTTGTCATTGCCACCATCCCTCCTAGTAGACCATGAAGAGCCTGCCCCTCATCCCTTCTCGCAGAAGGTAGATGCTGTCCCCGGGGCGCAACTCCTCCCAAGAAGTGCCCCCATCACCCCGGGCGGCCACCGCCTCCCGAATTTCCACCTCCAGGTTACCGGGGTAATAACGCCATTCCCCGGCACTGCTATTCCAGTCCTTGGCCCTCTCCAGGCGGATCAGACCCCTCTCCCGGTCCACGGCCCCTATGCGGCCCACCGTCACCCGGCTGCTGCCAATACTACCGGGCCAAATCCCCAGGGCCACCACCTCATCTCCAGAGCTGATGACGAGGGCTCCACAATCCTCATAATCCCTGGCCACCCGCCTCTGGTCAAACTCCCACTTGGTCATGGGCCCATAACCCGCCCCAGTCTCCAGGTTATCCCAGAAGAGGGTATCCAGATTAAGCCTTAGGGAAAGGGTGCGCCTGCGGCTCCAATCCCGCCAGCAGTGGTTGCTTAAAGTGCTAATATGTCTTAAACGCACATGGTTGAGACCAATGGTGTCCAGGCTTCCCCAGTAGATATCCAAGCCCGGTTCCTCCACATCTTCCACAGAAACCACCAGGGCCTGCCCCGGGCCCATCCCCGGCACCGCGGCCAGGACCAAAACCTCCTGGCCCCTCCTCAGGGCGTAGGGATCTATAAAGCGATCTGCAAAGAGAAAAATAGTACCCGGATCATACCGTAGGCGGGCCGAATCAAGCTCAATCTCCCCGGCCACCCAATCCACCTGCTGGATGCGGCCATAGAATTCCTTGCCATAGCCGGATTTGACGATTAGCTTGGTCCCCTCATTTTGACCATAGCCCTGGGGCACCGCTAGATAGATTTCCCGGCCCTGGTAACTAAGGGCCAATTCCTCCAGGGTAAGCTCCTTCCCCCCGGCATAGATGGCAGCCTGGGGGTGCACAGTCAAACTCAGGGGCGATGTGACCGGTTCCCAGCCCACCATGTTAAAATGGGCCGGCTGGGTTAGGATAAGCCTCCGACTCCGGGGCGAGACCATGCTAATGATACCCCGGTATAACCGACGCAATTTTTGCCGCTCCCCCTGGGCCAGGATCCGGACTGGGCTATCCCCGCTTAGATCAGCAAAGTAAAGGGTGACAAATTCCCCGGGGCGGAGGCTAGTGGGAGAAACTCCCTTTTCCCCCCTCACAACCAGGGTCTGGGGGGTCAAGCGGTAGGATTCCTCCTGCCCTTCCCGCAGGAGAACCAGCTCCTTCCCCTCCAGATAGCGTATATAGCCACTGCGCACCCGGCTGCCCGGGGCAATATAGCCCCCCTCCCCCTCTGGCAGAAAGGCCGATATTTCCGTCAGGACACCGGCCACTAGTTCCAAATCCACCTCTTGCCCCGGACGCAGATCCTCCACCCGGGCCGGGTTGGAATTGAGCCTAACCCTGGTGGTGGCCCCCAGGGGAAGGCGGCTTTTTTCCCCCTGTAGGTTGGCAAAATCAAGCCAACCTTGGGCCCCGTTCAGGTCCACAATCTTGCCCTGGAGAAAACGAGGCTGGTCGCCCCTAACCTCTATGAGAAAGATCTCCCCCTGGGCCTGGTGGTAGTGAATTCGGTCTCCAACCCGCAGGAGCTGGACCCCACCAATATGCCCTTCCCTATACACCGCCGGCTCCCCCGGCCCGCCCCCCTGGCCAGCCCCAACCCTAAGGGCAATTATTTCTCCCCCATCGGTCAGGATATAATAGACCCCTTCCCCACCTCCCGGGCCGGCGGGGAAATATTCCTCCTTGTCAATGAGCTGCCCTTGGCCCCCCCTTATCCCCCGGGAGGCCAGCAGTTGGGCTCCGGCCCTATCCACCAGGGAGGCAAACTCCCCCCTCCTCATCACCTGGTTGGGGGCCAAGACCCCCGGGGCCACCCCCTGCAGATAACCCTGGGCCAAAAGGGCTTCCACCCCTTCTGTGTACTCCGCCGCCAATTGGGGCCAATCGGTAAAGGTCCGCACCCGCCGGGGCTCGGCCGGGGGTAAGTCCAGGGTGCGGGCCAGCCAGGCCGCTACCTCCTGGCGCCGGGCCCCCTCGGCCCAAGAAAGTTCCCCCGCCTCCCGGGGGGTGATAATACCCGCCCCTTGGGCCGCCCAAAGAAAACCCGCCTCCCCATCCCCGGTAGCAGCCCCAAGGGCATTTGCCTCCAGGCCCCCCAGCCGAAGGAGGGCCCGCAGCACCTCCAGGCGGCTGACGGCGGCCTGGGGGGAAAATCGCTTCCCCGCCGGGCCGTCCAGGATGCCAAAGGCCACCTGGCGAACAATGGCCGGCCCCGCCCAATGGTCCCTTATATCGGTAAAGCGGAGCCTCTCTTGTAATTGGAAACCATGGGGGGAGGCCATGTAGAGCTGGCTGTAACCCTGGGCCGTCCCAAAACTGGCCCCCATTAGTAGCAGGAGCAAAATAAGTACTAGCACCCTTTTTCTTGTCTCCAACATTGACAGCCCCCCTTTAATTCACCTTCCCAATTAGGGCCCTGTAGACCCCTGGCTTGTTTCCCTCCCCCAGCACCCGGCGGGAATAGCGGCTGCCGTAATTGCCTTCTTCCCGCCAAGAATCCCGACCCGGGTCATAATGGTAAAGGCCTACCCCTTCCCCGGCCGCCGGACCTGTCCCCGACCAGGTGAGGGAAAGCTGGACCCGGGGCTGGAAGGTTGTAACCTCCTTCAGCCGCCTGCCCAACTGCAGCTCCCCCCGCAGGCGGTAGGGAGCCGACAGGGGGCGGGTACCCAAGGGGAGGAGGGTTTGGAGGACATCTCCTTCCCAACCATCTATCTTCTCCAGGATAATGCGCCCATAGGATTCCCGCCGCTCCCGATGGGTCAAATTCCGCAGGCCAGCCCGCTCAAAAACAGAGAGGGGGAAGTGAAGACGCAGCTCCCCAGTTTCCACCACCACACTGCCGGTCCTTTCCACAGCCGCCGCCGGGATATTGATAATGTATTTCTTCACCCTAACATAGGCATCATCCCGCAGATCTATGTTGTAAACCCGCCTGCTGCCCAAGGCGGCCCCCTTGAGGAGAACAGTTAAACTAGCCCCCGCCAAGTCAAATTCATCCTCACCGCTGGACCAGGAGGTGCTACCAGGCCCCCCCTTGTTGCTGGTGCGTCCCTCCACCCTTTTTACCGCCGTGGAGACACCATACTCATTGACAGCCCGGATTTCAAAATAGTAGCGGGTATCCCGCCGCAGGCCGGTGACATAGTAGTGGGTCTCCGGGGTAGCCCCCATAAACTCCATATCATCATCCCGGTAGCGGCGCCCATATATCTCATAACCCCGGGCCCCCACCACCGGCACCCAAGATAGGAGGATGGTGTTGTCATCGATGATCTGGACCTCAAGATTTTCCGGGGCCAAGGGGGGGCCAAAATAGGTGAAGGCCCCAGCCAAGGTCCCCTCCGTCCCATCAGGGTTGACCACCGTCACATCCGCCGGGCCCGGATCCTGGGGCGGGGTCTCCACCAGGAGCCTGCCCTCCCCCTCCTCAATCATCTTCGCCTCCTTACCGGCAAAGTAGACCTGGGCCCCCTCATCAAAATTCTCCCCCCTTACCACCACCCTAATGCCGCCGGCGGTGTCCCCGGAGGAGGGTGTAACTTCTTTAACAAGGGGGCCGGCCTTTTCCCTGTAGGTAAAGCCCCGGGGCAGGATATCATGGCCCCCATCGGGGTTGGTAATACTGACATCCACCACCCCCGCCCCTTGGGGGGGAGTAACGGCCAAAATACGGTCCTTGGAATCCACTTCCACCTCCACCGCCGGTTTGGAACCAAAGAAGATGACCGCCCCTTCCTGGAAGTTGCTGCCACTGATGGTGACCCGGGTGCTACCCTGGGTCCGCCCTTCCGCAGGGACAATGGCATCTATGCTGGGGGGGTTATCCACCGCCACTTGGTAGGTAAAGCCCTGCCGCAACAGGGCGCTACCCCCATCGGGGTTGACAACAATCACATCCACTTCCCCCACCCTCCCCGGAGGCAGGGTTACCGTCAGCCGGCTGGAATCGATGCGGACCACTTCCGCCGCCTCCCGGCTAGCAAAGAAGACCCGGACCCCCTCCATAAAGTTGGTCCCCTCTATGAGGACGGGCATGCCTCCACTGATGGGCCCCCGCCGGGGTTCGATATGGGTAATGGTGGGAATGAACTCCAGATGCCGGTAGGTAAAGCCTCCTTCATAGGTATAGGAGCCGCCATCGGGGTTAAAGACAAACACATCCCGGGTGCCCTCTTCCCCCGGAGGGGTGAGGACGGAAATCCCGCTGCCGTATTCAGCATCACCCTCCCCCTTGATAACTTCCAATCCCGCCCGGGCCTCCTCATAACCAATAAAAACCCGCACCCGGCCCTCCTCACCACCGTCATAAAAGTTCCGGCCGCTGATATGGAGCCTGGTGCCCCCCTCCGTCGGTCCCTCGGAGGGGATGATGGTATCAATGCGGGGATACTTATGGGGTTCCCGGCAGTATTCAAAGCCATCCTTGAGCACAGCCACGGCGGCATCGGGGTTGATGACAGTGACGTCACACTGCCCCAAGGCGCCCGGGGGACTAGTTCCCAAAAGGATCTGCCCACTGACCCATTCCACTGAGCTGGCCTCCTTACCACCAATATAAAGCCTGGCCCCCGGCTGAAAATCGAAGCCCTTGACCACCAGCCTGGTACCACCCCGCACCGGCCCCTTGTCAGGGACAAGGCCGGTAATCTGGGGTTCGGTCTGGGCACTCTTATAGGTAAAGGCATCCCGGGCCCGGGCCAGGGCCCCGTCGGGGTTAATGACCAGCACATCATAGGTCCCCTCGGCATGGGCACCGGGGGTTATAAACCTTATGTAATTACCCCTCTTGGCCTCTTCCCCCTCATCATTTAAAATAATTAGGTCCAAAACCGGTTCCCTACCAAGGAAAAGCTGGAAGGGCTGCTCCCCCTCCTGGGCCTGGCGAAAGTCAGAACCCTGGAGGAGGACCTCTGTGCCGCCTGCCAAGGGCCCCTCTGCCGGAAAGAGGGAAAATATGTAGGGATAAGACTCGGAAAAAATATATTGAAAAGACTCCTGGGCCACATCCAAGTAGCCATTTTCATTGATTACCGTCAAGCGCCTTTCACCCGGTTCCTCCACCGGAGGGGTTCGCACCCAAATTTCCCCTGAATTATAGGATACCAGCTCTGCCTCCTCCAGACCAAAGTACACCCGGGGCTCATTGAAGAACTGCCCCTCAATTACCACATCGGTGCCCCCCTCAGTGGTTCCCATCTTGGGGGCAAAGGAAAATATTTGCGGCCCGGTGCGGGGGGGTAAAAAGGTAAAGGCCCCGGGGGCACTGGCGGTGCCACCATCGGCATTGATAACCTTTAGATCCACCGGCTTATTAATGGGATAGCCCAAAGCTCCCGGTTGGGGCACACGAAATACCAGCCCCGTCTCCGTCAGCTCCCATTCCTCAATTTTCCCTGTTAAGATCCGCCTTTTCCCCTCAACAAGGGCCTCCCACTCTAGGGAGAGGGAAAAATCCCCACTGGCTTCAATTCCTTCCGGCAGCTCCTTTTCCGGCTCCAGCTGGGGCAACAGGTCCTCTGCCGCAACATTAACAATGGTGCCCCCAGTCGCCGGCCCCTCAGAAGGGTTCAGGCCACCAAGCCGGGGAGCGCTCTGGTAATAAAAATCCAGGGGGTCGCTTTCTTCCCCGGAAATTTTATTTCGCACCCTGACCTTTGTCCAACCCGTCACCCCGGGGGGAACCCGGGCACTCACATAACGACCCTCACCTGCAGGATCTTCCCGGAGCTCGGTATCCAGGGCCTTTTCCTGGCCAAAGTAAACCTCAATCCCCGCGAAAAAGTTTTGACCCCGCAACTCCACCAGCCCGCCGCCCGCCGCACTGGCCCAGTTGGGCTCAATTTCTGTCAGCTTGGGTTTTACATACTCCACTACATAGGTAAAGGCCTT
>JAAYSG010000041.1 GCA_012518435.1 Bacillota bacterium | reverse complement strand
GGGCGGTACGGGGACCGCCCCCTACGGGTTTTGGCGTCAATTACCGGGTAAATCATTTCGGGGCGGTACAGGGACCGCCCCCTACGGGTTTAACGTCAATTACCGGGTAAATTGGGGGCGGTTTCTCCGCCCTTGGGCATAAGGGGGGGCTGTCTCCCCGGGGAAAGGGGGGGACAGCCCCAAGTGCAAAGGGAACACTAGGTTTTCTTGACTAATTCTTTTACCAATTCCCGCGCCTTGGCGGGTGTCATTTGGCTATAGGTTTCATTGTTAACTTGAACAGTGGGTCCACCATTGCAATGTTCGAGGCAAAAAGTTGCACCTAGATCGAAGTCTTCACCAGCAACGCATTCATTGATAGCCTCCTGGAAGGCATGGAGCACATCGTAGGTTCCCTTTAGATAGCATGATGTTCCCACACACACCCGGATACTATGCTTTGCGGCTGTGGACGGTTCCACGGCAACCTCCCCTCCTAACATGCGCCGGCGGGGCGCATAAGTGGTATGAAGAAGCCGGTGGGCCTCTGTACTACCCGGCTGTCCAAGATATTTTTGGTATAGCCTTTCGACCATGGGGTTATCATCGGCACAGCGTAATTCTCGCTGTTGGTCAATTTGGTACAGGCCTTGGGCGCGAAGCTGTCTTTGTTCCAGATCATTGGGCAAGGGCTGGCCACCTCCCCCGACACAGCCTCCTGGACAGGCCATTACTTCGATTAGCTGGTATTGGCATTGGCCATCCTCTATTGATTCCAAAAGGGCCTTGGCCTGGGCCAGGCCATGGACAACTGCTACTTTAATTTCTGCATCCCCTAATTTAACCTGGGCCTCCTTTATTCCCTCAAAGCCCCGTACAGCCCGAAACTCTATGGGGGAGCTTCTACCGTCTATGCGCCTTAGAGCGGTCCGGAGCACTGCTTCGGCTACACCACCGGTGGCCCCGAAGATAAGGCCGGCGCCGGTGGCCATGCCAAAGGGAAGGTCGAAGGCCTCTGCCGGTAATTTATCAAAGTCCAGGTTGGCCTCCCGCACCATTTGGGCTATTTCCTGGGTGGTTAATACGGCATCCACATCGGGTACTCCCTTTCGCCTCAACTCGGGGCGCTGGGCCTCGAATTTCTTGGCGGTACAGGGCATGATGGAGACAACATATAAGTCCTGGCGGTCGACATCCAGCTCCTGGGGCAAAAATTCTTTGGCAATGGCCCCAAACATGCCCTGGGGAGACCGGCAGGTGGAAATGTTATTAAGGTAATTGGGGTAATATTGTTCGGCAAATTTAACCCAAGCCGGGCAACAGGAGGTGAAGAGGGGCAAGTTGGTATTGGTCTGGAGGCGGAGGACAAATTCTTTGTATTCTTCTAGGACGGTTAGATCGGCGGTATAACTGGTATCGTATACATTGTTAAAACCAAGGCGGCGTAGGGCCGCCACCACTTGCCCTGTGCTGATGTCGCCCGGCTTGTGGCCAAAGGCTTCACTGAAGGCTACCCGCACCGCCGGGGCTACCTGGGCAACTACTTTCTTTGCTGGATCGTGGAGGGCTGCCCAAACCCTATCTATATCGGATTTTACGGTGAGGGCCCCGGTGGGACAGACGGCGGCACACTGGCCGCAATTGACACAGGCCACCTCACTCATCTTCCTGCCAAAGGCCGGCACCACGGCCATCTTGCTCCCCCGGTAGGCAAAGCCCAAAACACCTACCCCTTGAATTTCATCACACATGCGGACACAATCGCCGCAGAGGATACATTTGGAGGGATCGTGTACCAGGGCCGGCCCCACATCCACCGGACCCGCCGTCTTTTTCTGGGCAAAGCGAACCTCTCGCACCCCCAGGCGGTGGGCCAGTTCTTGGAGACGGCAGCTGCCACTGGTTTCACAGGTTGTGCAATCGCGGTTGTGGTTGGAAAGGATGAGCTCTAAAATCATTTTCCGGTGCCTGAGGAGGCGCTCGCTTTTGGTGAAGATTTTCATTCCGGGGGTCGGGGGCTGAACACAGGCGGCATACAGGCGACCCCTATTATCCTCCACCATACACATGCGGCATGCGCCATAAACTGATAGTTCCGAGTGATAACAGAAGGTGGGCAGGTCTACTCCAGCCTTGCGAATTACTTCCAGAATGTTTTTTTCTCCGTTTAATTCTACTTCCCTTCCGTCAATAAGCATGGTTGCTGACACCTAACTCACCTCCTTGATGGCACCAAAGGGACATTGGCTAATACAGGCCCCACACCGGATACACACGTCTTCGGCAATGGTGAAGGGCTTTTTAATTTCCCCGCTAATGGCCTCTACGGGACAGACTTTGGCACAGCGGCTGCAGCCCTTACACTTCTCTGCCTCAATAACAATCCTGCGCAGGGAGGCACAAACCCCGGCCGGGCAGCGTTTATCCCGCACATGGGCCACATATTCATCCCGGAAGTAACGGAGGGTGGAAAGGACGGGGTTGGCAGCCGTCTTGCCCAGGCCGCAGAGGGACATATCATGGACCATGTGGGCTATTTCTTCCAACAGAGCCAAATCTTCCTCTTGGCCCTTGCCAGCCACAATGCCTTCTAATATTTCCAGCATGCGGCTGGTACCTTCCCGACAGGGAATGCACTTCCCACAGGATTCCCGCTGGGTAAAGTCCATGAAGAAGCGGGCCACTTCCACCATGCAGGTGCCTTCATCCATGACCACCAGGCCACCGGAGCCCATCATGGCGCCGGCATTTTTGAGGGAATCGAAATCCAGGGGCAGGTCCAGGTGTTCTGCCGTTAGACAGGCACCGGAGGGGCCACCTATCTGTACGGCCTTAAACCTTAAGTCCCCTTTTATGCCACCCCCGATATCGAAAATTACCTCCCTCAGGGTAGTCCCCATGGGTACTTCGATGAGGCCGGTGTTTTTAACATTGCCGGTGAGGGCAAAGGCCTTGGTACCGAAGCTGGTGGCGGTACCCAGGCTGGCAAAGGCTTGGGCCCCTTTGCGCATAAGATAGGGGATGTTGGCAAAGGTCTCCACGTTGTTGAGAAGGGTGGGGCAGCCGAATAAGCCCCGCTGGGCCAGTCGGGGGGGCCGGGGGACGGGCATGCCTCGCTTGCCCTCGATGGAGGCTACCAGGGCCGATGATTCCCCACAGACAAAGGCTCCGGCTCCCTTGTTAATATGCAGCTTAAAGGAGAAGTCTGTACCTAAAATATTATCACCTAAGAGACCAAATTCTTCTGCTTCTCCTATTGCCTTGTGCAGCCTTTCCACGGCCAAGGGGTATTCGGCGCGGACATAAATGTAGCCTTCCGCCGCCCCCACGGCGTAGCCGGCAATAATCATCCCTTCCAGAACCTTGTGGGGATCCCCCTCCATGATGCTCCTATCCATAAAGGCACCGGGGTCTCCCTCATCACCATTGCAAACCACATACTTTCTTTCTCCCGGGGCCTCCCGCACCGCCTGCCACTTTCTCCCGGCGGGAAAACCGGCCCCTCCCAACCCCCTGAGGCCAGACTTGAGCACCTCTTCAATTACTTCCAAGGGGGAATATTGGGTTAGGCTCTGGGCCAGACCCTGATAACCATCCCGGGCGATATATTCTCGAATATCCTCCGGGTTCATATGGCCACAATTACCCAGGGTTTGGCGATGCTGTTTTTTATAGAAGGGGATATCCTCTTCCCTATCAAAATGTTTGTCACTGCCGGGGGCCGTGTATGTTAAGCGGTCGACACAGCGGTTGTTAACTACGGATTCTTGGATAATTTCCCGGGCGTCTTCCGGACGAACATGGACATACATAAAATCATCTGGTTCCACCAGCACCAGGGGACCCAGCTGGCAAAAACCACGACAACCCGTTTTATCCAAACGGGTGGCATTGTCAGGGGCCTCCTTCTCCAGGAGCCAGTCCAGATCAACAATGGCACCGCCCTCTTCTATCGCCTCCCGCAGGGCTGCATAAACCTGAAGGGAACCATTGGCTACACAACCGGTTCCGGCACAGACCAGAACCCTTTTTGTAACCTTCCGGGCTGCTTGGCGGTACATTGTGGCTAAGCGTTCCAGTTCTTCCCCCGATTTAATCTTTTCCATCCTTTTCACCTCCTGCCAGCTCATCTATAAGGGCCACCATTTGGTCCGGGGTCACCTGGCCATACACCTTGTCGTTGATGGTTACCACGGGAGCCAGGGCACAGGCACCCAAGCAGGCTACGGTTTCTAGAGTAAACATTAGGTCTGGGGTAGTGGTTTCTGGGGCTGTCAATTGCAAACGTTGGCGGATGGCGGTCAACAAGGCTTCGGAACCGTGGACATGGCATGCTGTACCATCGCAACACCTGATAATATACTTCCCCTTTGGTTTGAGGGAGAAGTTCTCATAAAAGGTGGCTACACCGAAGACCTCCGCTGGGGATACCCCCATGCCTGTGGCCACATACTGGAGAACCTCTTCGGGTAAATAACGGTACACTTCCTGCACTTCTTGGAGAACGGCCACCAAGCGCTCGGGACGTTTGCCATGCCTTTCTATAATTTCATTGACGGCCTTGAAGCGACGGGCACAATCCGACTCTAGGGTCGCCATGGTGATTCACCTCCTCCCTTCCCGCTTTTGCTCTTTATGTAATGGTTGGGGCCTTGGGAACGGGGCAAGAGCTGCCCTCCTTTGGGCTCTGTTAAAACCTTTCTACATTTTGCCATAAATTACATGATTCTTGCTTGCCACATTAAGTATAGTGGATTGTTATAAATTTGTCAATACCCAACTGTGAAATATATAACAAGATGTTGGGGGCAAAAAAAAGCCCCTTTTTTCGCCGGAAAAAGGGTTTTGGAAAAAGTGCTGTTATTTTTTTAACAGGTATCCGGCCGTGGGCTACAAGATACCCTTGGGCCGAGAAGGGATCTGGCCCCTACTTTATAATGCCCCTAGCCCCACCTTGAGCCCCGGACCCGGGTGGGCTGACAATTTAAAACCATTCCAGCTCCACCACCTTGCCCTGTTCCCGCAGAAGGGTGGCCAGTTGTTCTACGGTGCTGGCCCGGAAGTTAAGCCCCCGGGGTAGCTGGGGGTTTTGGTGGGCAGGGTTTATACACAGGCCCACAACAATTTTTATTTCATCGGCCTCGGCCAAGAGCCGAGCCACCTGGCTGGCACCATCGGGTCGCTCTGGAATTGTCCCCTTCTTTAAATAATGCTGGGCCTTATTGAGGGTCAGCATACCTTCGGTAACCAAATCCAGGCCCTTGATGAAGCCCCGGGGGGGCACATCGGGATCATCATATTCCAGTTGAACCTCTAATTCCCGCCCCATTTCCCGGGCCACAATCTGGGCGGTGGTACCACCACAAACCACCTTTTTCCCCTGGTATTGCAGAAGTTTATCCACTATTTCCCCATCATCTTCTGGTTTTCGGGGAGGCCCGGTAAGCATAATTAGGCGCCGGGGCCGCCGCATTTCTATGGCCACAACGGTGGTATCGTCCCCCGGCTTCATGGCATAGTAGGCGGCACAATAACCCAAGAGTTGTTCCACAACTTGGGCGGGTTTCAGCCCCTTGGCCAGAAGCTCTGCCAGATAACCCTTGACCCCCTCCTCCCCCAAGCCCAGGGGGAGAAGGCCACCTATACCGGCATGGAGAACCCCATCGCTGACCAGAAGGAGGAAGTCCCCTTCCATAAGCCCCAATTCCCCCTTTTCCAGCTCCCGGCCGGCCACAACTCCCCGGGAGGTGGGGAAGGGGGTGACAATGCCCCGGCGCCACAAAAAGACAGAAGGGCTATCCAGTAAAACCACATTGGCCTGGCCATTGGTTCTAAGCTGCACCACAGCCAGGGTGGAATAGGCAATAAGGCGTTCCCGGCAAATGGGCAGGGTTTGGGCAATGGTGCCGATGACCTCCCTGAGGGGTACATCGCGTTCCAGAAGGCCGGCGGCGATCTTGGTGGTTAGGGTGGCTAGGATATTGGCCTTGACGCCGCTTCCCAGGCCATCGGATAATACTACCGTGTATCTTTGGGGTGTCCGGAGCACTTCCACCTTGTCACCGCAGAGCTCTTCACCCTCCTTGGGGAGGCTGCCATGGGCTACTTCCGCCACTAACCGCATCGCCATCTTCCTCCTTGCGCCGGGCCAGTTCTATCAACTGCCAGAGGATAGCCTTGGTCTCGGCGGTAGTTTCACCCAAAAGACTGGCTATCTCCTGGGCCACCTTCATTTGCCTATCTATAACCTGTTCCGCCCGCACCAGGGTTTCATACCGTATTTTTGCGGCTTCTTCTTCGGCCTTCACCTGCTTGGATATGTCGTTTATTATACCCACCACCAAGCCATAATCCCTTATGGGAAGAATGGTCTGGAGGGTAACCAGGTCCCACTGGGGATACTCCACCCGCTTACTTACTATGCTCTTCTGCTCCATCCAGGAGGTAACAAAGTCGGTGGGATCAAAGATTTTGTGTAGGGGGCGTCCCAGGGCCTCCCTACTCTTTAGGGAAAAGAGCTCTGCAGCAAGGGGACTAAATTCCTGCACAATGAAATTGGCGTCGGTAACCACCACTGCGCTGGCCGTGGAACTGACAATGGCGGCGGCCAGGGAGGAGAGCTTGGACTTCATGAAGGGGATGCACATTTCCTCCTCCGCCCAGCCCTGGTAGACGGCCCGGGCCTTCTCCCGGCAGGAATTATAACCACAACCACCACAGTTGGCCTCATCGGCGGGATGGGTTTTACCGGTGCGGGCCAAGATGGCTGCAATTTCCTCCGGTGAGGGCTCTAAAAGCCGCTGCTGCCGGTCTTGGTAGCTGCGGGTCAGTTGGGGGTTGGTGAGAATTTCCCGGGGAATGGGCCAGGGGTCCCCGCCATCATTGGCACGACTATAATAGGCCGCCACCTTGAGCCGGTTGCCAGCCGCGCTTGCCTCCTGGGGCATGGCCGGCCCGCCGACACAGCCGCCGCTGCAGATCATGGCTTCAATAAAGCGGGGCTTAATTTTACCCCGGGCAAGATCTTCAAATGTTTCAAAGCATTCTTCAAAACCACTGATGGACAATACACCACTGGCCATGTCCCTGGCAATGCCAGCCGCCTGTAAGACGCCTCCCTCCACGGGGAAGGCGCGGGCGGGAAGGCGGGATGCCCAGTGACCGGCGGCATCCCCATCCCCCGCCTCCACCTTGGCCTGGGCAAACCATTGGGCCAATTCCGCAAAGGTAATTACCCCGTCGACAAGGTTGGCAACTTCGGGCCGCCGGGCCTCATCGATTTTGGCTGTACAGGGGCCCACAAAGACCACCTTTATGGCCGGGCCATACCTTTCCTTGAGGAGGTAGGCATGGGTAGCCATGGGGGAAAGGCAGGGTGATAGATAGGGAATTAGTTGGGGATAATGTTTCTCCACCAAGTTTACCACCGCCGGGCAACAGGAGGAGATGAGGGGTTCCTTCCGCTCTGCCAGTAGTTGCTTGTAAGTGTGGGCCACCACTTCCGCACCCACGGCCGTCTCCTCCACATGGGTAAACCCCAGGGATTTTACCCTCTGGACAAAGGAATTCACCACCACGGGAGAAAAAGCGGCTGCAAAGGAGGGGGCCACACTGAGGACCACCCTTTCCTCCTCTGCCAAAAAGGCCTGCACCCGCTGTAGATCCGAATTGATAACCTTGGCATCTTGGGGACAGGCCAAGGTACATCTGCCGCAGGCAATGCAACGGGCATCAATTATTTGGGCCTGGCCAGATTTAAAGGAAATAGCCTTGACGGGACAACGGCGCAAACAACGATGACAGTCGCGACAATCGGCCACCCGGGTGGTAATTACACTCACGGTCGACATCTCCTTAGTATTTTATCCTGAAAAAGGCGAAAGACAGTATCCTTGCGCACCCCCGTTATGAGCTCATCGTCAATATGCATAACTATACCCCCGGTACAACGGGAATGGCAAAAGGAGCCTTCCAAATTTACCTGGTCTTCCAAGCCATAGGCACTAATCAGATCTTGTAAAATCCTGATAACTTCCCCTGACCCCCGCAAATGACAGGCACTGCCGACGCAAACAGCCACCCTAAGCATAGCCCAGCCCCCAAGTTTGTCAATTTCATCACAATTTTACCATGTATCTAATTACCTGTAAAGATTAAAAAAAGTAACAATAGGTCCTATGCCCTGGACAGGACTTCTATTTGCCGCCGGTAAGGGGCCGCCAAGGAGGGGTTGTCCCGCCGGGCCTTGTAAGATTCGGCAATGACAACTTCCTTAACAATTTCAAGGGGGGGACCGGCCAAAAGAAACACCCGCTGGGCCAGGGCCGCCGCCTCCGCCGCCTGGTGGGTATTGAGAAGAACCAATTTTTTCTCCCCTTCCCGGGCGATGATATCCATGACCCCTTCCTTAGTGGCCGCATCTAAGCCCTTAAAGGGCTCATCCAAAAGGAGCAGGGGGGCGTCATAGGCCAGGGCCCGGGCCAGGGCCACCCGCCGCTGCATCCCCCCACTTAGTTCCTGTATGGGGAGGTTTTCCGTACCCCCCAGGCCCAGCTTTTGGAGGAGGGAGGCAACAACATGGCCTTGCCGCCAAGGATTGTTCAGAACAAGGGCAATATTCTCCCCCACACTGCTCCAGGGAAGGAGGCGATCCTCCTGAAAAACAAGGGAACATTTTTCCGGTGCCCTAATGCTCCCCCCATCGGGCTTTAGGAGCCGGGCAATTAAGAGAAAGAGGGTGGTTTTTCCGCAACCGGAGGGGCCCATAAGGGCCACGACACCCCGCTCTGGTAGCCGGAGGGAAAAACCCGCCAAGACCTGAACTTGGGGGAAACCCTTTTTGAGCCGCGATAATTCCAACATGATGACCCTCCCCGGGCCTAATTGACCCCAGAATTGTATTTTTGCCCCATTTTCCGCAGGAGGTTTACCAGTACATATTCCACCAAGACACTCAAGAGCACCACAACGGCGGTCCAGGCCAAAAGATGGGCAGTCTCCAGGTATATTTTTGCCTGGTAGAGGTGTTGGCCAATGGAATGGCGGGGAAGCCCCAGCACTTCGGCGGCGATCCCCGCCTTCCAGGCAAAACCAATGCCCGTCATACAGGCGGCCAAAAAGTAGGGCAATACCGAAGGTAGGTAAATATAACGCCAGATCCGAAAGGAGGAAAGGCGAAAGAGGCGGCCCATTTCCAAAAGATGCTCGTCGGTCTTGGCAATGCCCTGGGCCACATTGGTCCAAATAATGGGGAGCACCGCCAAAAAGGCTATAAACACCGCGACCCTTTCTCCCCGGAGCCAGATGAGGGCCAGGATAATAAAGGAGGTAATGGGTGTAGCCTTAAGGGTGTTGAGGGCGGGGGAAAGCAATAACCGGGCCGCCGGCACAAGGCTGGTCAGCACCGCCAGGAAGGAGCCGGCCAGGACAGCCAAGACAAAGCCCAGCAGTATCCGCAGAAGGGAATTGGCCACCGATTGCCAGAATTCCCCCTTTACCACTAGCTGGCCCAAGACCCTGACAACCTGCAGCGGGGAAGCCAAAAGTATATCCTGTCCCACCAGGCGGTAGGCCAGGGTCCACAGGGCCAAATAAATGGCCAACACCAGGATACGACCCAGATAGGGCCGGGCCCCCTTAGCCTTCTTCTTCATAGTAAAAATCCTGGCCCGGCAGCTGGCCCCCCACGGCTTTGGGGTTAGCCCGGTGGAGGACCTGGAGAAAGGCCTGGGCACTGGCCTTCATTTCCCCACCATCAAGGTAAACAATATTGCAGTTGGGTATGGCCTTTTGAGCCAAGGCGGCATCGGCCAGGATACCGTATTTTGCCACCAACTGGGCCGCCTGCTCTAGATGCTCATTGGCAAAGGCGGTGGACTCCTGGTACTCGGCTAAAAAGTCCCGGAGGGCCTCCCCCTCCTCTGCGGCAAATTCCCTACGAACCACCAGGCAGCCCATGGCCAGCTCCACGTCTGGATTACCCTCCCGGGCCATGGCCCCCCGCCACTCCTCACTGAGATCCAGGGCCACCCGTACATCATCGGCCTTTTCCACCACAGTGGTAACAAAGGGTTCGGGTAATAGGGCCAAATCGACCCTGCCGGCGACCAGGAGACTGGCCAGCTCCCCATGCTCGGCCAAAAAATCCACCGTTACATCTTGGCCGGGGATAAGCCCCTTCTTCTCCAGCAGAAAATTTAGGGCATATTCCGGGGTTGAACCTTGCCCGGTGCCGGTGATGGTCCTTCCCGCCAAATCGGCCAGGGAGTGGACGCTATCCCCTTTTTCCACAATATAAAGGACACCTAAGGTGTTGATGGCCATTAGTTGGATATCTCCCTGGGTTTTATTGTAAAGGACCGCCGCTAAATTGGTGGGAACAGCCGCCACATCCACACTTTTGCTTGTAAGCAGGGCCACAATTTCATCTGGAGCCCCCACCAGTTCAAACTCATAGTGGTTGGCCGCGGTGCCTTCCTCATTGGCCGCCATCAATTTTACCAGGCCAATCCCCGTGGGGCCCTTGAGGGCTGCCACCCTAATGGTGGTTTTTTCCCCAAATTCCCCTTCATCCCCCACCACTTCCGGCCCTCCACAGCCGGCCACCAAGGCAATGACAAGAAAGGAAGCTAACAAGAGATAGGCTCTTTTTTTCACCAGAATTCCCTCCCGGTAATTTTCTTTTCCCACCTTAGCCGTCTTTCCCAGTAAGGGACCCCAAGTCCAGTGGATAAATACACCCTTTCTGCCGATAAATTATTCCCTCCTTAATAAGATCATCCAGCACCCTGTAGAGGGTGGCCCGACTGATATTAAGGGCTGCCGCCAGATCCTTCATGCTGTAGGGGGGGCAGACCTTGAATTGTCCTTGGTCTTCAACCAGATTGTCAGCCAAGTAATTTAACACCCGGCACCGGGCATCGGTGCGGGTAAAGCCATCTATTTTCCGGTTGAGAAAATAGATGCGGCTGGACAGGTAGCCGATGTAATTGCGGACCAGGCGGTAGTCCGCCTGGAAGATCCTCTCCAGGCCCCCTTGGGACAAAAAGAGCAATTTGCTGGCGGTGGTAGCCGTTATTTCCATCACATAGTAATCAAACTCATGAAATAGGGTGGCCCCACCCAGCAAATTGCCCTCTGTCAGGATGTTCATAATAATCCTTTGGCCATGGGCCCCAACCTTGGTTACCTGGGCACGGCCCGCCAAAATAATGCCCAGCCGCCGTTCATAGGGCTGACGCCGATAGATATAATCTCCCTCTTGAAAGGAAGCGTAACTGGCCTGGCCCAGGCCAAGGAGTTCCTCCACTTCCGCCGCCGCCAGCCCCCGAAAGAGGGGGGTCTGCAAAAGAAGGCCCAGGTCTTTTTCCGCTACTGCCGGGGGTGTCATGGTAAAAATCCCTCCCTTAGTGTCTTATATAAGACACCACTTAGGTGACAATTACAGTATAGCAGGTTCCCATTTAGTTGTCAATTTTTTAACAATGCCCCTCCCCCTCTTTGCCCCAAGGGGAGGCATCTACCCCACCCACCTGTGGTGCCCAGGCCAGGACACACAAAAAAACGGCCCAAAGGCTTGGGCCGTTCATCCTTAAACTTGGAGCCGGCGAAGGGATTTGAACCCCCGACCTGCGCATTACGAATGCGCTGCTCTACCCCTGAGCTACACCGGCGCAATATCCTTGTTTCGAAAATAATTATAGCCCAAGGGTGGGGTAATAGTCAAGCATACCGTTGAGGAGAAAAGCTAAGAATTAAAGGGTCAAATCCTCCCTCCTACTCTTCATGGCCCGCACTGCCCGGGCCGAGGAGTAAACAAGGGCAATTAAAACAAGGATGCCAATGATGATATATTGGGCCGGGACCATTTTGGCCAATACAAGGTTTGTCAGCCCCCCCGCCCCAAAGGAGACAATGAGCATGATGAGGGTGGACTTTAGCATGTCAATGGGCCCCAGCTCCCGCAAAAGGACAATAAAGGTGGCTGCACAGGGGAAATAAGCGGTGAGGACTATTGCCGCCACCACCAACTGCTGTACCGAAAGGCCCAGGGGGGATAACATCCCCACGGCCACATCCTTGCGGAGGAAACCCATGAGAAGGGCGGCGATGGCCTCCGGCGGTAATCCAAATAATCCCGACAGGAAGGGGGCAAAGATTTCCCCCAAAAGATCTATGAAGCCGGACACAAAGAGCAGGTTGATAAAAAGTACACCCAAGAGCACATAGGGTACTGCCTCGGCTAAAAAGGCCCGCACCCGCATCCACACCTTCTTCCCCAGAATCGCCGGGTGGGGGAAGCGGTAGGGAGGAATTTCCGCCACCAGGGGCATACTGGAACCGGGTAGAATGGTGTTTAAAACAAATCCCACCAGGAGCCACATAACAAAGAGAACTCCATATATTATGGCAATGTACTGCCAGCCAAACCTACCTATGAGCCCCACCACCATGGCCGTCTGGGACATGCAGGGGACACCGATGGAAAGCATGGTGGCACAGATAAATTTCTCCCGCCTACTTTCCAAAACCCTGGTGGCCATTGCCGCCGGGACAGTACAACCAAAGCCCAGAACCATGGGAATAATGGCATAGCCGTGCATACCCAGGGCGTGCATTAGATTGTCCACAAGAACCGCAAGCCGGGGCAGGTAGCCCACATCTTCCAGGGTGCTGAGGACAATGTAAAAGGCAAATATATAGGGCAGTACCATGGCAATGGGGATATAAATACCAGTTGTAAGAAGCCCCATGGACATTTCAAAGTCTATTTCTCCATGGAAAAGATAGCCAATGAGGAGATCGTGAAGGAGCCCCTGGGAACCCAAGGCCAGTCCTATTTGAGTGACCAAGGGCCTGACAACCCCTTCAAAAAAGGGATCCAGGATAAAATCTATGAGACCTTCGCCCAGAAAGACCACTAAATTAAATGACAGGTACATGGTGATTGCCGCCATAATTAGACCCCCGACGGGCCGGATGCTGGCATCTTCCAATCTTTCCCGTAGGGTATGGCGCCGCTGACAAATGGTCTGGACCTTTGCTATAATTTTACCTATCTCGCTCCAGCGTTCATCGGCGGAAAGCTTCTTTTCCCGGTATTTGGCGGTAGGGCTTGCGGATATTTCCCCATTTTCCAGGTCAGATATCCTATCCAGAAGGACATCAATGCCCTCCCCCGTCAAGGCGTTGGTCGGGACAACCGGGACCCCCAAGATATTTTGCAGCTGAGCCACATCGATACTGATACCCCTATGCTTTGTTTCATCCCAAAGGTTAAGGGCCACCACCATGGGAATACCCTTTTCCAAGAGCTGAAGGGTTAAGTAGAGGTTGCGTTCCAGGTGGGTGGAATCCACAACATTTACTATAATATCCTCCTTGTCCAGGAGCCCCTCAAGCATATCAACGGCAACTTCCTCCGCCTTGCAGCTGACATCAAGGCTATATGTCCCGGGGGCATCTATAACCTCCCTAATTTCACCATTTCTCAGTTTAGTAGAGCCCTTGGTAAATTCAACAGTTGTGCCGCCATAGTTTGATATAATAACCTGGGTCCCGGTGAGACGGGAAAAAACGGCACTCTTTCCCACATTGGGGTTTCCAAAGAGTAGTATCTTCATAAATCTAACCCTCTCCTACTAGATATTTTATCCCGTATAATTGGTGAGGCTTGCCCCAGCTAATTGATGGTTTCCACCATGGTTCTGGCCGCCATGCCGTGGCCAATGGCAATTTGCGTGCCGTGGACTTCAACAATAACTGGTCCACCCATAAATATTGCACTTTTTTTTACAATATTGGTTCCCGGACGTATCCCCAGGGCCTCCAGACGGGAGGCCAGGCCGGGGCCTCCGTGCACTCCAATAACCCGCACCGCTTCACCTGCTTCTACTTTTATTAATGGTATTACCGGGGATTTTTTCATCTTTATACCTCCCTTGCCGCCGCTCTTAGTGATTTTCTTCTTCCCACAAGGTAAAATTGGCTACAATACTGCAATACAAAGAAGAACGGTGCTTGTACCCTAGAGGGAAACATTTGCCAAGTATTCCACTAACTTTTCCATGGTCTGGGGACTTACCACATGTTCTATCATACAGGCATCCCGCTGGGCAATTTCCATTGCAACACCCAGCACCTCCACCAAAAACTTCTCCAAGAGCATATGACGCTCCCTAACCCTTATTGCCAGCTCACGCCCGGCAGCGGTCAAGCCCACCGGTCCATAGGGTTCTTGCTTGACCAAGCCCTTATTTTCCAGGTTATTAACCATCTGGGTTACACTGGGTTTTGTAACATCTAAACGGCTGGCAATGTCACTTACCCGGGCCGAGCCATTCTTTTCTGTAATCTCCAGGATGGCCTTTAAATAATCTTGCATGGATGATGAACCCGGCAGTATATCGGCCATATGAATCACCCCCACCATGTATAAAGTTAACCATGCTTAACTTATTGGGATAAAAAAATAACCTGCAATACCAACTATAATGATAGCAATACTTAGGGATTTTGTCAATGGACAGTATTTTTTGCCGGAAAAAATACTGTGGTGGACCTGAAGGGATTTGAACCCTTGACCCCCTGAATGCGAATCAGGTGCTCTCCCACTGAGCTACAGGCCCACATTTCTTCCCCATTATAAGGGATAAGCACGGAGAAAACAAGATAAGGGAGGGAGAATTTTGGGGTATTTTGCCCCGAAAGGAGAAGGAGAAAGAGTTTATTGGGGACTGTCCCCCTGGGAGCGGACTATTTCCGGGATGAAATTGGGATCCCTTTCCCGGGCCTTGGAATCCCAAAGAACCAGATCGCGGATTTTATCATCTGTGAGCAAAAGCAACCAGGCCTCATAAACCCGCTCCACAAAGTCGGGCCGCAATTCCATCCTTTGGCTTATGAGGGGGCATTCATAGGGTAAATTTAGGGAATCAAGGATAATATGCACAAGACCCCCTTGGTCCAGGTGGGCGGTGAGGGGGAAAAAGCGGCACTGTAAGGGGCGCTTGTCCCGAGGGCAAAATTTGGTACAGACTATAAAGTCGACGGTCCCTTGCCAGCTGGGGGGAAAGTCGTACTCCGATACCTGGTGGACTTCCCATTCCAACCAATCCTCTTCACCGCTAAAGAGTTTCTCTTCCCCCGGATAGAGGTAAATCCCCAGATCTTGGCCCCCATGACAACAGATACTGCCGCAGAGTTGGCCACAGTCATATTCCAATGGGGTAACATCTGCCAGGAGTTCATATATTTTTTTGTAGGTGTGAACTGATATGGTCATTGGACTAGCCTACCTATCTTAGAAATGAAATGGCTCCCCGGGCAGGACTCGAACCTGCAACTACTCGGTTAACAGCCGAGTGCTCTACCATTGAGCTACCGAGGAAAGCCTCTTTAAGGATATTATAATGATTTTGCCCACTCTTGTCAAATGATATAATTCCCGGCAACGTCCTACTCTCCCGGGGCACAGGGCCCAAGTACCATCGGCGCTGGAGGGCTTAACTACCGTGTTCGAGATGGGAACGGGTGTGGCCCCTCCGCTATCGTCACCAGGAATTTT
>JAAYSG010000040.1 GCA_012518435.1 Bacillota bacterium | reverse complement strand
GGATAACCTAAAGGCTACGTCAAAAATACTGCGAGAGGAAGTCAAGCAGCAAGAAAAGAGCAAATCCAATGTTAAGAACTTTGTTACTACGGCGAAGAAGTATACCGGCCTGACCGAGCTTGACGCAACCATACTGCGGGAGTTTATTGACAAAATCCTTGTATCGAAAACTTCCGGCAAGAAAGGGCGCAGGGCTTCCGACAAGGTACAGGAAATCGAAATCGTCTATAACTTTATCGGTGCGTTTGACTTTGGAAAGGCCATTGAGCAAGCCCAAATAAACCATGAAATAGCGAAAGTCGGCATAGCCTGATGTGCCATGCCGACAATCGCATTAAATGTTTTCTTAACTCACCGCCCCTAAGGGGAGGGATTTGTTTTCCTTTACTTACCCTCAGCCGCATTTTCACCGGCGGTTCTGCCAAAGACAAAGATATCGGCCTGGGCATTGCCCCCCAGGCGGTTACCGGCGTGGATGCCTCCGGTGACTTCCCCAGCGGCATAAAGGCCGGGGATGGGTTTGCCATCCTTGGCCAAAACCCGGGCCTCTGTATCAATTTGGAGCCCACCCATGGTATGGTGAACCGCCGGAGAGCGGGGTGTGGCCACAAAGGGGGGTTCCTCTATTCTATTGCCAAAGTTTTCCTTGCCAAAGTCCGGGTCATGTTGGTTGTCGACATAGCCATTGTATTTTTCCACCTCGGCCACTAGGTTTTCCGGGGGCACAGCGATCATTTCCGCCAATTCCTCCAGGGTGTCCGCCTGGAAAATATCCTTCCTTTCCAACATAACCTCTATATCCCGGTCACCCACAATCTGTTGGTCGACAATGATGAAAAATAGGGCATCTTCCTGTTGTAGGGCTGCCTTGGACAAAACATCCCGCTCCGCATATTCATTGACAAAACGCCTGCCATCTTTATTTACAAAGAGCTGGGTTTCGGCACTGCCCCATACCCCGGAAAAGAGGCTGCCCGTTTCCGGGTGGGAACTGGGCATCAGCTGGATGAAGCCCATCCCCACCAAATTGGCTCCCACCTTTTCCCCCATGACAATTCCATCCCCGCTAATATGGGGGGAATTCGTAGTGGGCATTTCCAAGGGCAAATCCTCCCAATAGGTATTGTACTTGGCCCGCATTTCCGGATTGGCGCCAAACCCGCCTGTGGCCATAACTAATCCCTTCTTGGCCCTAATGGTTATTTCCTTACCAGCGGCATCCTCGGCCTTAACACCTACTACCTTGCCCTCCTCCATAATAAGTTCCTTGCCCCGGGTTTCCAGCATTATCTCCACATCCTTAGCCCTAGCCGCCTCGGAGAGGGCCTTAATGTAGGCATTGCCCATCCCGATAACACTGTTGGTCCTGGGCCAAAGGGCGCCCAAGACAGTATCAATTTTATCACTAAATTCAACCCCGTGTTCCTCAAGCCATTTTTTGGCCTTGGGGGCATTGGTGCAGAGGGTTTTGGTCAGGGCAAAATCGCTGGCAATTTCATTGCCGGCTAAATCAGTTCGCTTGCCACCCAAATAAGTATGGATCATGTGGAGCTCAACACTGTCAAAGAGCTTGGTCTCTCCGGAGGCAAAATATTCTTGAATCTGTTCCTTAAGGGTGGCCAGGGTCCCCTTAAAATCGCCAAATTCCCCTTCAGCGGCCTCCAATATTTCTTCCAGTTCATCCCTGAGGGCCTGTTTCAGTTCTTCCTTTCCCTGCAGCTCCGGATTTACTGCATTAAAGGCCCCACCGGCCAGGACCGTATTGCCCCCCAGAAAGGCTGCTTTTTCAATGAGAATTACACTGGCCCCCTTTTCGGCCGCTGCGGTAGCGGCTGCTAAACCAGCCCCACCGCCCCCCAGGACCACCACATCGGCCTCCTTATCGGCCTCTGCTTTCTGGGGTGCCCGCCTAAAACAACCACTAACACTCAGGGTTAGGCACAAAAGTAATATTAGGGCCCAGCCCATTCTATTGGGTCTTAACTTGTTCATCTTGTCTCCCCCTTCTGCTGTTTGGCCACATAATATGGGACATTTTATTCCCTGTTAGTTTGTCCTTATATTATTGGCTTATACAAAGGGGGAAGGTAAAATTATGCCCGGCCCAGGGCCGATGACCCGGCTGGCAATTCCTTCCACCAGCTGATTTAGGGCAAGTATATTTGGTAGAGCTCTATTTCAACAAGGGGTTGGGAAAACTCGGGGCCTACCTCTCCCTTCACCGCCTTCCGGCAGCATCACTCCTCATTTTCCTCCATCATCTTGATAAATTCCTCCGCTAGCTGGGGGTCAAACTGGCTGCCGGCACATTCCCTTATCACCCTTAGGGCCTCCCTTTGGGACATGGCCCTGCGGTAGGGTCGATCGGAAGTCATGGCATCATAGGCATCGGCCAGGGCCAAGATACGACATTCTAAGGGGATTTCCTTGCCCCGCAGGCCCAGGGGGTAACCCCCGCCATCCCAACGTTCGTGATGGCAGAGGACAAGGCGGGCGACATGCACCAAATTCGGCGAGGAACTGGCAATGCGATAGCCCTTTTCCGGATGTTGTTCCATAATGGCCCTCTCCTCCGGTGTGAGGGAGCCTTGCTTAAACAATATGTCAGGGGGAACACCCACCTTCCCCAGATCATGAACCCGGGCCAGGAGGGCCAAATCCTCCTGCTCCTCCTTAGATAAACCCAGACGCCGCCCCAGCCTGGGGCAAAGCTCTGCCAAGCGCTCGACATGGAGCCTAGTGGTGTAATCCCGCTCAGCCAAGGTTGCCGCCAGGCCTTCAATTAATTGATTCTTTTGCTTGAGGCTACGCAGCAATTTATCTCCCAGCATGCGATTATCCGCCTTCTTAAAGGTCTGCCGGAGGGAAGAATCTCCATGGCTAGTGGCGGCACCTATGGAAAGGCTGAGAAGAAACTGGGGGTTACTGCTATTGTGTTCCGAAAGGGTCCTGCGGATTCTTTTTAGTACAATTTCTGCAACATCCTCATCGCATTTGGGTAAGATGGCCGCAAACTCATCTCCACCAATACGGGCCACCCGATCAGTGGCCCGAACCGATGTTTTGAAAACACGGGCACAGGCCTTGAGCAATTCATCGCCATGGGCATGGCCCATAATATCGTTAATAAGCCGCAGGCCATCCAGATCAGCCATGAGGAGGGTAACCGGGTAGCAAGCACTATCTATTTCCTTGAGCTGTTGTTCAAACCAGGCCCGGTTGTAAAGACCCGTCAGGGCATCGTGCCAACTGTAGTGTTCCAACTTTTCCACATGTCTTTTGCGCTCGGTAACATCTCGGGCAACACCACAAAAGCTTGTTATCTCCCCAGTGCTATCCTTAATTGGGGTTACAGATATTTCCACAAAGCGTGGTTTTCCCTCACTGTGCTTGACCTCCAAGATGACTCCCTGCCGGGCCCGGCCAGTTACATAAACATCATTGAAGATGCGCAATGCTGTGTAGGGGTTTTTGACAATATGGCGGAAATTTTTTCCCACAAGCTGGCCGGGCTCATAACCAAGTAGCCTTTCCGCGGCATCATTGGACAAAATAATAGTCCCCGACAAATCCGCCTCGTAAAAACCCTCCTGGAGCATGGCAACAATTTCCCGATATTTGGCCTCGGAAAGACGAAGGGATTCCTCGGCCTTCACCCGTTGGGTAATATCGGTGATGGTGTTTAAAACCCCCCGAAAGGCCCCATCGGCACGCCTCATGGGATAGGAACGAATGTCTAGAATTCTTCCCTGGGAAGATATAACTACCCCCTGTTGGGCCTTCCCACTTTTAAAGACAGCGATGGCCAAACATTCCCGGCAGGAGCCACAGTGGCCCTTCAAGACCCGGTAGCAGCGCCTGCCCACCAGTTCGCCGAGGGGTAAACCAACGGCGGAGGCCGTGCTAAGATTGGCCCACTTTATGCGCTGTTTGCCATCGATGAAAAATAACTGTTCAGCCAGACTGTCCAAGATCAGGTTCTTTTCTTCCTCCGCCTTCTTCAGATCTTCCTCTACCTTCCTTTGGTGGATGAGCCTTTCAACGGTCTGGGCCAGAATAAGGGCCAGCCGCCTTTCTTCGGGTAACAGGGCCTGTTTGCATTTAATGTAAAGGGAACCCGCTTCTTTAGGAGTAAAATGGTGCACGAGACAGTGTTCTCCTGCACCTTTAGGATATCTAAACAGGCCCTTTGTATTTTTCCAGCCCCAGGTAAAGACCGTCTGTTGCCCATTTTCCGCGGGTAACACCAGGGCGGCACCCACAGCTCCAAACAGGCGGGTCGTCTTTTCCACCAGTTGGGCAAATAAATCCTCGAAGGTTTTGGGAGTTGATAAGGAAGTCACATCATACAAGGCCAGAAGCTCCAGTAATGCTTGGCTCATAGGTTCACCCTCCTACCACCGCGGTTATACACTTGTTATAAAAGAGTGGAGCCCCGGATATACTGCTAATTTCACCAAAGCTTAGGCAGCCAAAGACAGGCAGGGTTGGTTCTATACCCGCCAAGGCTTGGGTGAGATTCCGTTCAAAGGCCTCCCCCAAAAGAAAATAGCGAGAAACACAATCAAAGACAAACATAATTTTAGCCTTTGGTGCACTGGCATAAGTATTATAAAGGATCTCACTTTTCACTTGGGAAACATCGCCTCCAGGGGGAGGGGTCATTATGGTGACCACGGTATTGGGTGGAATTTCCGTGACAAATACTATGCTGCCATCATCCCCAACCTGTAGGGGATCGCGGAGTAAAAACTCACCGCCCCGGCATAAAATCCCTAGGGGGTATTTCATACTAACATGGGAAAAATCATTGGAATCTGCAATGGCCAGGGATGAGGCATAGCGGGAAAAGGCCGTCACCCCATCCAGTTCATAAACCCTTTTACCTTCCGCCCTTGTCACCAACATGGGTTCACCCGTGGGCTGCCAACCATGGCCCAGGCCAAATTCAAAATCAACCCCATATACCGTTGCCAGTGAAAAACCCCCTGTTGTTACGCCTTCGTCCGTGAGCTGATATGTACAGCGTTTGTCTAAATTGTCACCGGTTCCGCCGCCGGCGTAGGAATAACCCGGACCCATGGAATCGTGTAGCTGTCGCAATAGGGCCGAAATATTGTTGCCAAAACCATCGGGGAAGACAAAAACCGTTTTGGCCTTGCCTTGGTGGGACAAGGTCACAATATTGAAGTTGCCCGCATAGGCACTGCCCACAGTGGAAAGGCTCTTTTCAAGGTAGGTTGTCGCCCGAATATTAGGGCCGCCTAAGCAACATACCCCCACCCCCGCGGTACATACCCCCCCACGGGTAATGATGCCGTAGGTGGAAGCTCCCACCAATTTGCTTGGGCCAATTATACTTTGCACCCCAGTTAGAACCTCCGCCGGATCGTAGTTGCCGGCTGTAAAGAGGAAACTGATAGTTGGTGGGCCCGATTTTGCCATTGCTTCTTTCGCCGCCGCCATTCCCGCCCGTTTTCCATCCTTATCCCGGCTAAGACCTACCCCGCTGCACATCCCCCACACATCCTTTATGGCAATAGGTGGTGACAGTCTAGAAAGGAGTAAATGTATTATTATTTCGACACATTCCCAAGGATTTCCTTCTCCACCAGGCAAAGTTCTACAATAAATGGGAGGGGGGGAAGGATGGCTGTCTGTTAGCCGGGGATTTGGGCGCCGGCCAGCTTGCCCCAGATTTGATGGGCGGCAATTTCCGTGGGGGTCCCCTCAGTTCGAATCCTTCCCTGATCCAAAACCACAACCCGGCTGGCCAGGGCTAAAACTTCCTGGAAATCGTGGGTTACCAATACCGCCGTGGTTTTAGTGCTGGTAAGGACAGCCTTAAATTCCTTGATGAGGGGTGTGCGAGAAATGACATCGATGGAGGCAAAGGGCTCATCCAGGAGGAGAACCTGGGGGTTTAAGGCAAAGGCCCGGGCCAGGCTTACCCGCTGGGCCTCACCTCCAGAGAGGGTAAGGGCATTTTGAGCAAAGAGGTGCCCCACGCCAAAACGCTCCAACCAGGCACGGGCCCTATCCTCCGCCCCTGCCCTTTGCCCCCGCAGTCGCAAGCCCAGGGCGGCATTCGCCAACACCGAGCTATCCAAAAGAAGGGGTTCTTGAAAAACCACCGATAACTGGCGGCGTACTGTCAGGGCATTTCTTCTGTCCACCCTTTCTCCTTGGAAAAACACCTCCCCCTCATGGGCTTGGGAAAGACAGGCCAAAATTGTCAGGAGGGTGCTTTTGCCGGCACCATTGGGACCAATGAGGGCCACTACTTCCCCCGGCTCCACGGCAAATTCATCCACCCTGAGACGAAAGCGTCGGCCCCGCCTTACAAGAATATTCTTCACCTGCAATACTGGGGTCATGTCTGCCTCCTCCTTTGCTGGAGCACTGTCAGAAGGTAGGTAACACTGTAGGTAATGAAGAGGAGAACGAAGCTCAGGGCCAGGGCCAAGGAAAAATTTCCCCTGTTAACTTCCAAGACAATGGAGGTGGTGAGAACCCGGCTATACCAGCGCACATTCCCCCCCACCGCCATGGAGGCCCCCACCTCGGCAATTACCCGGCCGAAACCCGCCATGACCGCTGCCAATATGCCCAGGCGGACCTCCTTAATAATAAGCCACCAAAATTGTAGGGGGGAGGCCCCCAGGGCCAAAATTTGCAGGCGCAGCTTGGGGGACAATTGTTGCACCGCACTTAGGGTGAGCCCGGCCACCAAGGGGGTGGCAATAACGGTTTGGGCAATAACCATTGCCGTGGGTGTATACATGAGGCCAAGAAAACCCAAGGGACCCCGGCGCCAGAAAAACAAGGCCACCCACAAGCCCACCACCGTGGGGGGTAAGCCCATGCCGGCATTCACTCCGCCCAGGAAAAATTCCCGGCCCCGGAAGCGAGAGACAGCCAAGTATAAACCCAGGGGAACACCCAAAAGGAGGCTTATTAGAGTAGCCAGGCCCGATACCTTGAGGGTTAGAAAAGCTATGGAATATACCTCCTTGTCGCCCCGGAGCAATAATTGCAAGGCCTGGAAAAAACCCTTGACAATAAAATCCATATAACCAACCACCTAACTATTATTTTCCAAGGGCCAGATGGGTTAAGGGACAGGGCCCTTAACCGTCCTGTCCCTTGGCTCCAGTTGCCATTTTATGGGCTCATAGCCAGCAACATCCTTTACTTGGCATCGGGGAAAAAGAGGGGGGAACCAAACCTGTCCACACCAAATTCACCGATGATATCTTGTGTTTCCTTGGCCACCATGAATTTCACAAAGGCTTGGCCACCTTCAGCATTAATGTTTGCGAATTTTTCCGGGTTGACCTGCATGACATGGTAGATATTGAGGAGAATTTCATCCCCTTCAAAGAGGATGTCCAGATCCAGGGTATCCTTAAGGGCCAGGTATGTTCCCCGGTCGGTAAGGGTGTAAGCACCCTTTTCGGAAGCAATCTTTAGGGTATCGGCCATACCACTGCCGGCATCAATATACCAGGCGCCTTCTGGTTCCAAGCCCAAATCGGCCCAAATACCCTTCTCCATCTTGTCTGTGCCGGAGTCATCGCCCCGGGTGACAAAGCCTGTTTCATTTTCAAAAAGGGCGGTGAAGGCCTCTTGGGCAGTTGTTAGTCCCCTTAGGCCCTGGGGGTCCTCCGCCGGGCCCACAAGGACAAAATCGTTGTGCATTACCAGTTGGCGGTTAATAACATCACCGGCGGCCTCAACTTCCTTTTCCGCATCGGGGGCATGGACCAGGAGGACGTCTGCCTCACCCAGGCTGGCCATTTCCAGGGCCTTGCCCGTCCCCACGGCAATTGTCTTTACCAAATAACCCGTTTCTTCCTCAAAAATGGGAATCAATTCATCCAAGAGGCCGCTATCCTGGGTACTGGTGGTGGTGGATAAAATCAGGTCCTTGATTTCCGGTTCTGCTGTATCCCCATCTTCGGCCGCCGGTTCCCCTCCACAAGCTGTCAAAGTAATGGTCAACAATACTAGCAGGAACAAAGAAAACAGTTTTTTTCTTTTCAAGTTAAAACTCTCCTTTTAAAAAAATTACCCCGCCTGCCTAGCACCTCCTTTTATGAGACCGACAGCTTGGGGTTAAAAAGCTGGGGCCGCATCTTCTTTCCACAATGGGAGGCTAAGCCGTTTCCAGCTTAACCCTATCGCCCTGGCCCCTTGGCAGTACTTTAGGTGGACAGGGTCGAAGATCCATGTGCGACAGATGGGAAGGACCTCCCTTTAGCCGCACCTTTTGGCAGTCAGCTATTTAATTTTTCTCCGTGCCTAACCGCATTCACCACAGCGGCCCGTCAATATTTCCAGCCCATGGGGAAGGGCCGGCAAAATCACGCTTAGGTTTTCTTCCACACCCCGGGGACTCCCGGGAAGATTGATGATAAGGGTTTGCCCCCGCACCCCGGCCACAGCCCGGGACAGCAGGGCATGGGGGGTCTTTTCCAGGCCCTTGGCCCGCATGTGCTCGGTAAAGCCCGGCACAAGTCGGTCCACCACAGCCAGGGTGGCTTCCGGGGTCACATCCCGGGCCGATAAACCGGTACCACCGGTGGTTAATATTAAGTCCGCCGCCAGTTCATCGGCCAAGCGAATTAATTCCCGGCTGATGGTTTCCTTTTCATCGGGAACGACACTGTAGGAAATTACCTGACAGAAGGGGGAGGTAAGATCCCGAATTACCTGGGCACTCACATCCCGTCTCTGGCCCCGGGAACCCTTATCACTGGCGGTTAAAATTGCCAGGCGGTAGGCCCAATCCTGCGCAATGGCGGCATTCTCATCTGTCCGGTCGTGTCTTTCCAGCATATTCATTCCTCCAATGGGGAGACATGCGCGGGCCGACAGGGGCCTCCACCTCTATTTTTTTCGCGGATATAGGTTCCACCCTTTCCCCCGGATTTCTCCGCCAGATAAATGTCACCGATTACCATATCCTTATCCACTGCCTTGCACATATCATAAACGGTAAGGGCCGCCACAGCGACGGCGGTAAGGGCTTCCATCTCCGCCCCCGTCTGGCCCCTTAGGCTCACCCGGGCCTCAACCTCCACCCGGCTCCCCGCCATATCTAATTTTAGTTCCACTGCCACCGAACCCAAGTTGAGGGGATGGCAGAGGGGAATGAGCTGGGGTGTTTTTTTGGCCGCCATTATTCCAGCCACCCGGGCCGTTGCCAAGACATCCCCCTTGGCAACTCCGTGGGCGGCAATCAACTCTAGGGTTTCCCGCTTCATCCAAACGGAACCCCGGGCCAGGGCCACCCGCCTTGTGACGGGCTTTATCCCCACATCCACCATGTATGCCTCTCCCTTTTCATTAAGGTGGGTAAACTCCACAGCGGCTAACCCCCAATTTGGTTCATATTGCGCCCCTGTTCCCGGTACTGCTGTAGTTTGTGCCGAGATGGTTTTAGGGCCACGGCCTTTCTATATAGGGCCTGGATTTCCCCCATGTCAGCCCCGGCCCGCAGTGCCCCCTTGACATCAACCTCCACATCGGAGGCCAAGCAGGGTTTTAGTTTGCCGTCGGCCGTCAGGCGCAGCCTATTGCAAAGGTGGCAAAAGTTGTGGGAGAGGGCAGCAATAAAGCCCACCGTCCCCAACCCACCGGCAAAGCGATACACATGGGCCGGCCCGGAGCCGGCCACCCTGGCCGGGGCCAGCTCCCCCACTGTCCCTATTAGGTCCTTGACCTCATTTAGGGGCAAAAGGTGTTGGCGGGCCCAGTCCAGATCATCCCCCAGGGGCATTACCTCAATAAAACGCACATGGAGGGGGTGTTTTAGGGTCAAGGCCGCCAGGGCCGGCAATTCATCCTCATTTATCCCCCTCAAGGCCACGGTATTTATTTTCACCGGTTCCAGGCCCACCTCTAGGGCAGCCCTAATACCCGCCCAGGCAGCCGGCAGTGAATCGCGTCTGCTTATTTGGGCATATTTTTGGCTATCTAAGGTGTCCAAGCTTATATTAACCCGATCCAGGCCAGCGGCCTTCAACCTTCCGGCCAAGGGGGCTAGTAGGATACCGTTACTGGTGAGGGATAATTCCCCTATACCGGGTATTGCCTTCAGCCCCCGCACCAGTTCCAGCAAGCCGGCCCGTACCAGGGGCTCTCCACCGGTGAGGCGAATTCGGCGGATGCCCAACTGGGCACCTGCATGGGCAAAGCGCACAATTTCCTCATAGGAGAGGATGTCCCCATGGGACTTATAGGCCACCCCCTCGGCGGGCATACAGTATAGGCAGCGCAGGTTGCAACGGTCAGTTACAGATATCCGCAGGTAATCAATCCGTCTACCCAGCTTGTCCTTCACATTTTTCTCCCCCCGGGGGCCATGGGCCCCAATTGCTTCAACTAAGATTCCCACATAATCTGCCCACAATCCCGCAGGTCATAGCCACCCAAGGCCTTTACCTGGAGCCGAAACTCCTCACTCCTAATCACCTTCAGAATGGCCACAACCCCCGGATGCTGTAAGAATTCCGCCGGTATTGCCAGATCATATCTTTCCAAACGCCAGGGAATAAAATCTAATTTTAGGGCCCGGGCCGCAGATAAAACCCCCAGACCCACATCGGCGGCACCGCCTTGTACGGCCGCCGCCACCGCTGTATGGGTGTACTCCTCTCGATTATAACCTTCGATGGCCTGGGGATCAATCCCTTCTTCCGCCAAGGCCCAGTCCAAAAGCACCCTGGTCCCGGCTCCCCGCTGGCGGTTGACAAAGGTTACCCCCGGGCGGATTAAATCTTCTAGTTTTGTTATTGCTTTGGGATTTCCCGGCCTTACCATGAGACCCTGCTGGCGGTGGGCCAAATTGATAAGGCACACCTTCCGCCCCGCCAAGTGCTGTTTAAGGTAAGAAACATTGTACTCCCCACTGACTGGGTCCAGAAGGTGGGTACCGGCCAGGTGGCATTCCCCCCGTCTTAGGGAGAGGAGCCCGGCCAGGCTGCCCACATGGGCTGAAGAAAGGGTGAATTTTCGGTCCCTTTCCCGTAGGAGGTTGGCAATGATATCCAGGGTGGGATCATGGCTACCCACGGCCACCACGGTATTTTTAATGACCCCCTCCGTTTTTAACAACTGCACCTTGACCTTCTTCCCCCCCACAATACCCTCACTGTGGCGGGGAATCATTAGCACCCCATCGGCCTGCACCATGCTGGTGGTTAAGGCAGCGCCCCGGGGCAGGGGCGTGGCCACTAGTTTTTCCCCCACCGGGCCCAGCTTAACCCGTAGAAACTCATCCATCCCCAGGGTCGAGGCCACGGTGCGAGATAAGTGGGCCGTCAAGACCGGAGCTTCTTCCGGGCCCAGGCCCAACATGCCCTCTAGGAGGGGCTTGAGGTACAAATCCAGGCAGAGAAGAGCTGAACCGGGGTAACCCGGCACACCCAGGGCCGGTTTTTCCTGCATCCGCCCCAAGACCACCGGTTTTCCCGGCCGGGTGGCTGCCCCGTGGACAAATACTTCCCCCAATTCCGCCATAACCTGGGCGCTGTAGTCCTTGGAACCGGCGGAAGAACCGGCCCCCAAGAGAATAATATCGGCTTCTTCAAGGGCCTGCAGGGCCCGCCGGGTAATTTTTTCATAATGGTCGGGGGTAATGGGATAGACTAGGGCTTCAGCACCCCATTCCAGCACCTGGGCCGCCATCATGGTGGAATTAAATTCAATAATTTCCCCCGGGGCTGGTGATTCCGTCGCTGCTACCAGCTCACTGCCGGTGGGAATAATGGCCACTCGGGGCCGTTTATGGACGGCAATTTCCCTTACACCACCGGCCAAGATGGCCCCCAGGTCCACGGGGCGCAGACGGTGGTTGGCGGGCAAAATTAGTTCCGTCTGCACCATGTCTTCCCCCAGGAGGCGCACATGTTCCCAGGGGCTGACGGCGGCAATAATCTCCACTTGGCCCGCCGGAAGTTGGTGCAGATCCTCCACCATAATGACGGCATTTGTTCCCGGGGGAAGGGGGTCACCGGTATCCACCCAAAAGGCATCTTCCCCCAAGGCCAACTTCTTGGGGCTGGTCTCCGAAGCCCCAAAGGTCACCTGGGCCGCCACCGCCACCCCATCCATGGCCGCGGCATGATAATGGGGTGCCGAAAGCCGGGCAAAGATGGGTTTGGCCGTCACCCGCCCAGCGGCTGCAGGGGACACAGTAATTGTCTCTGCCGGGCTCCTGAGGCCAGCAAAATAGCCTAGGAACCTCCCCTGGGCCTCCTGGAGGGGGATATCGTCCAGATAGACATTGCGTTTCATAATAGGTAGACCTCCACTTCCGCCCCGGCTGTCAAGCCTTCCTTTTCCAGGGGGATTATTATGGTACCCTGGGCCGCCACCAGGGTGGTAATTAGCCCTGATTTTCCCAGGACCGGTTGGGCCCAAAGGCCATCTTTCCCTTCCTCCAGCCGGACCCGTATATGTTCCTCCCGCCCCGGAGCCGAGGATAGGCTCCGCCTTAGGCGGGCCCGCAATTTGGCCTGGGGTACCGGCCTCTGGCCCAGAAGCAGCTGGAGGGTGGGGCGGACAAAAAGATCGAAGGTGGTTAGGACAGAAACCGGATGGCCCGGCAGGCCAAAGACCGGTTTGCCCTGGCAAAGGGCTATTAGAAGGGGCTTGCCCGGCCGCAGGGCCACCCCATGGACCAGAACCCCCGGCGGTCCCAGCTCTGTCAAAACCTGGGCGGCCACATCCCGGGGGCCTACAGAGCTCCCCCCGGATAAAAGAACAAGATCACAGCCCTTGAGGCCAGCCAAGACCTTGGCGCGCACTGCCGCCGCCTCATCCCGGGCAAGGCCCAAATATACCGGTTCTCCCCCGGCGGCGGTGACGGCCGCCCAGAGGGAGTAGCTATTGATATCGCGGATTTGGCCCGGGGACGGCTCCACCTCCGGGGGGACAATTTCGTCCCCGGTGGATATAATCCCCACCTTGGGTGGCCGCCGCACCCAGACCCGGGTGCGGCCCAGGGCCGCCAGGGCCCCTATATCGGCTGGGCGCAGGGTATGCCCCGCCGGCAAAAGCTGGCTGTGGGCGGCAATATCCTCACCCCGACGAATGACATTTTCCCCCGGGGCCACGGGGCCAAGCACTGCCACCGTTTTTTCATCAATGGGTTCGCTGTATTCCACCATAACCACGGCATCTGCCCCCGGGGGCAGCATACCCCCGGTGGCAATCCGGGCCCCTTGTCCCGGGGCTATCTTCCTCTCCGCCGCCTTACCCATGGGGATATCCTCCCCCAGGGCCAAAAAAGCCGGCAACCCTTCACTGGCTCCAAAGGTATCGGCGGCCCGCAGGGCAAAACCATCCACGGTGGAGCGAGCAAAGGGGGGCACATCCTCTGTGGCCAATACGGCTTCTGCAGTGACCCGGCCCAGGGCCTGGCCAAGCTCCACCTCTTCCCGGGCCAGGGGACTGGGTTGATAGTGGGAGAAAAGCCGGGCCCGGGCTTCGGCAACGGGTAGTACAGCGAAGAAGAGGTCTGAATCGCCGCCCCTCATTTAAATAATCCCAACTGGCAGGCCACAATCCTAATCCCCAGGTCATCTGCCGCCTCTCCTAGGGCCCGGGGTTTGACAGCCAGTTTTTCTGCCAGGGCAAAGGCCCGGGCGCAGGAGAGCCGCCCATCCACCGCCGCCGCCTTGACCTCTTCTGCAATCCTTTCCTTTTTAATTGCCTCCATCTCAACTCCCCCTTTCAATGGAAAAAAGTAACATAAGGCTGCCTATTGAGCCAAGAGCATATCCACCAGTTCCATGGTTTCCCTCAGAGAATCCTCACCCCAGCCCAGTTTAAGGTCCACTAGAAGGCCATCCCTGTCAAGAAAAAAGTTCATCGGCAGCCCCAGCACATCGTAATCCCTAAAGATAGCCAGATCCTTATCCCAAAGCACGGGGGCACTTAGCGGATACTGGCCAAAGAAGTCCCGCAGCACGTCTTGGCGACCCTCGACAATTAGGTAAAAATCCAGCCCCTTTTCCCGTAACCCTTCCAATTCTGGCTGCAACTGCAGCACCTCTTGGACACAAGCCCCTCAACCGGGGGAAAAGAAGGCAATGAGGGAAGGGCGTCCTGTATCCCCCGGGGCAAATTCAATGTCGGCCCCGGTAAGCAAATCCTTCCCCCCAAAGGATACTGCCTTGGGATTCTCCCGGGGAGGATCCAGCACCGGCTCCTGGGTATCTTCCCCCCTGCCGCAGGCAGTTAGGGTTAAGATGACCGCCAACAAAACCCCTATTAAATGGTAGCAAGGTGGCTTTTTTACCACACATTTCAACCTCCCGTCTCAGTCCTAAAGGGGGCATAATCCACAGCACACCCGAAGGTTAAGGCACCGGTGGGACAGACCTTGGTACATTGCAAACAGCGTACACAGCCACTGGCATTGGCTTCTATAAAGGGAACAAGGCCGGCGGGACAACTGCGGCTACAGGCCTGGCATTTTATACAGCGGGATTCCTTTACCTTTAGGCGCCAGAAACTTTTATTGTTGAAAAGACCGTAAAAGGCCCCCAGGGGACACAAGGTTTGGCAAAAAGGGCGCCAGATAAAAACACCCAGTAAAATTAGCATAACCAATATTGCCACCTTAATAAGGAAGGTTGGCCCCACTAGGGTTCGCAGTTGGGGACGTAAAATTAAAAGGGTTAGACCCGCCTCCAGGGTCCCCGCCGGACAGATAAAGCGGCAAAAATATGGTTGACCCATCCCCACCCCGCTGCGCCAGAGAAAGGGCAGGGCCAGCGTAAGGGCCAAGACAAAGGGGGGGAGTATTTTCAGCCAGCGCGGCAGCCGCCACTTTTTGCTCCGGTAGGCGTATAGTAACTCCTGAAAGAAACCAAAGGGGCAGAGCCAGCCACAGACAAGGCGGCCCCCCAGGGCCCCCAGCGTTGTCAAAAGCCCCATTATATAGAAGGACAAGGTCTGGCTAAATCCCGCCGCCAAGGCCTGGAAGGCCCCCATGGGACAGGTCCCCCAGGCCCCGGGGCAGGAGTAGCAGTTGAGAAAGGGCACACAGAGGGCCTTGAGGGGCCCCCGGTAGATATGGCCCCGGAAAAAACCCGTTAAATAGGAGTTGGCCAGGATGCTGGTCACAAGTTGCATCAGGCGCCTTTTCATTTTAACACCATCCTAGCCCAAGCCCATACATTCCAGGCAGATGTTGATCCCCTTCTCCAGTACCAAAACCCCTTCCCCCCGCAGCAAGCCCACCATTAGAAGTAATAAACCTATCCCCAGGAAGACCATCCCGCCCCAGGTCCATTCCCTCATTTTAGATCCTCCCACTCTTTTTTAGACTAACGATATGCATTCGCCAAGGAAAGGGAATTATCCTGCCCGGCAAGTTCTGATTTGCCAGGGGAAAATTACAGGAAAATGGTGCCTCACTTTTAGTCATAGGCCTGGAAGGGGCAAAATTACGGAGAAAAACCCTTACCCCCCCGGTGGCCCTTCTCTGTGTGGTCCATATGGTCTGGTGCGCCGACACTGTCTTGGGCCAAGCCCCCATGGTTTTCGGTGGCTTGGCCTCGGCCTTTGGCACCGGGGGGCAAAATAGTATCCGGGTTATAATTACCCTGGCCCTGGGTTTGGTGCTGGGCATCCTCAGCACCAAGGGTGGCAAGATAATAACTAAAAAGGTTGACAGGCCCCAACTGGAGGAAGCCACTGTTTTCGCCCGAGAACCCAAGGGAAGGGGGAAACTTTCCCTGCACCGGGCTGTGTAGCCATGGGGCAAGGGAGAAATGGTACCGGTGATTCCATCTGAATCTTTGCGGTTTTAGCATTAAATTGCCATTCCTGGCAGGAATTCAGACCCCAAGGCGCCAATATATAATCACAATAGGTTAAATAGTCTCCCGAATCACAATTGTTGCCCAAGGGCCAATTGGGGCAGTTGTGCGACTGGTTAACCTAATTTCGGCCTCTCCTTTGGGGGTGATAGGGAAAAATAAACCCATCGGGCTGGTAGAGTGATTATACCATATTTGCCAAGGAGGTATGTGGCTAATGAAATTAAAGCTGTGGCATAAGGTTTTAATCGGTTTTGTAATAGGCGCCGTCTTGGGCCTGATGATTCCACAACTGGCAGCCCTAAAACCCGTTGGCGATCTTTTCATCCGCCTCATTAAGATGCTCATTGCACCCATGGTTTTTGCTTCGCTGGTGGTAGGTGCCTCCAGTATTGGTGATGTAAGGAAGCTGGGTCGTGTGGGGGGAAAAACCCTGGTTTATTTTTTAGTGACAACAGCCATAGCCATTATCATCGGTCTTCTTTTTGCCCTGGCCATCCAGCCAGGAGCCAACTTTATTCTAACAGAGGTAGATACCTATGAGGCCGCACCAATGCCCAATGTCATCGATGTCCTTCTGGATATGGTACCAACAAACATCATTAACTCCCTGGCCACCGACAATATGCTGCAAATAATTGTTTCTTCCCTCTTCATTGGTATTGGCGCAGCCATGATTGGGGAAAAGGGGAAGCCCTTCCTGGCTTTTTGCGAAAGTTTGGCCGAAACCATGTACAATATCACCGGCATGATAATGAATATGGCCCCCTATGCCGCCGGTGCCCTTATGGCTTGGGTTACGGCCACCAGTGGTGCCGACGTACTACTACCCCTGGGCAAAACCCTAGTTGCCGTCTATGTGGCCAACGTTATCCATGCCATCCTAGTTTATTCCGGGGCAGTCTATCTCTTCGCCCGCATGAGCCCGGTAAAGTTCTTCCAGGGAATGTTTGAGGCCTGGGCCGTGGCCTTTACCACTTGTTCCAGTGCGGCCACCCTGCCGGTTTCCATGCGCAATGCCCAGGAAAACTTGGGGGTTCCCAGTGAAATCTCCAGTTTTGTCCAACCCCTGGGTGCCACCATCAATATGGACGGGACAGCTATTTACCAGGGAGTTTGTGCCTATTTCATCGCCCAGGTCTATGGCATAGAGCTGGGCCTGCCCCAGTATCTGATGATTATCCTCACCGCCACCCTGGCCTCCATCGGCACCGCCGGTGTACCCGGTGCCGGAATGATTATGCTCAGTTTGGTATTACAGACAGTGGGTTTACCCCTGGATGGGATCCTCCTCCTGGCCGGTGTGGACCGGATCTTTGATATGATCCGGACCTCCATGAATGTTATCGGCGATGCCGCCGGAGCCGTGGTAGTTGCTGCCACAGAGGATGGCCTGGAGACAATAACAACTGGGCCCAGTGTGGATCTGGGGGGTTAATTGGAAGAAGTAAATCTTTTGCCGGGCCGCCCCCCATTGGAGGGCGGCTTTCCTTCTTTTGCCAGGCCTTGCGGGGCAAAATAGAGGGAAAGCCCTATTGGTGGGGAATAAGAAAGGGGTAAAGGTGCCTGCATAGGCCCCTATACCGCTAAAATCTGCTGATCCCAAGGGAGGAGATCTTTTGTCTGGACGAAAACTCAAGGGCTTCCTTGTCCCCTTCCTGCTCCTCTTCTTCCTCTTTTTCATCTTCGGCTGCCAGCTCCCCCCCCAAGCTCCCCCCGAAGATGGTGGGGTAGAGGGGGTTTTGCAGGGGCTGGAGGTTCACTTTTTAGATGTGGGGCAGGGGGACTCGATTTTTATTCAAACTGCTGAGCAAAATATCCTCATCGATGCCGGTGAAAAGAGCCAGGGGGAAATGGTGGTGGATTATTTACGGGGACAAGGAGTTGAGAAACTGGATTTGGTCATTGCCACCCATCCCCACTCCGACCACATCGGGGGCCTTATCCAGGTCTTAACAGATATCCCCGTCAAGGAAGTTCTGGATCCCGCCGTTGTCCACACCACCAAGCTCTTTGAGGACTACTTGACCCTCATTGCTGCAAAGGATATTAAATTTACCGAGGGCCGGGCCGGCATGGTGCGGGATCTGGGTGGGGCTGTTTTGGAGATCCTCCATCCCCTTGCCCCCACAAGCTCCGCCCTCAATGATGCCTCCCTAGTCACCAGGATAACTTGCGGCCACATTAGCCTTTTGCTGACTGGGGACATAGAAAAAAAGAGTGAAAGGGAAATCCTGGACAGGGGTGTTCCCATAAAAAGCACCCTGCTCAAGGCCTGCCATCATGGCAGCTCCACCTCTAATTCCCCCCAATTTGTCCAGGCGGTGGCACCGGAAGCGGTTATTATTATGTGCGGGGAGGGAAACGACTACGGCCACCCCCATGAGGAAGTACTGGAGACCTACAGCAGGCTGGGCGTTGCCATTTACCGCACCGATCTTCTGGGAAGTATAGTTGTCAGCAGTGATGGGGAGACCTATACAATTGCTGGGGAAAAAGGTGCCGGCCCGGCGGAAAATTATTACGAACCGGACTTTGAGCTCCTGGGCAGTGTTAATTCCAATAGGTACCACCGCCCAGACTGTAGGCATATAGCGGATATAAAGGCCGAGAACATAATTATCTTCCAAAGCAGAAAGGATGCCGAGGCCAGGGGCTATATACCCTGTAAAACATGTAAACCAGTGGGGTGAGTAAAACATGAGGGTTGTTGTGGATAGGTTTGTGGGCGACTATGCCGTACTCCTGTGGGGGAAAGGGGAAATAAAGGTAAACCTGCCCCAAGAACTCCTCCCCCCGGGCACAAGGGAAGGTTCCATCCTCCGGGTAAGCATGGAACTGGATGAAAAGAGTGGCGAAGAACAGCGGGATAAAATAGCCAATTTATTGCAGAGGCTAAAGGAGAAAAACAACTAAGGGCAAGATAAAAGGGCTGGATGCCAACCAGCCCTTGCCCCCTAATATCTGTCGTCTGTTTCTGGGCCCGGGGGGTATATCTTTGCCTTTAGCTTCACTTCACCATCCCCGGGCCTAAAGTGGCCAAGGAATCCAGCTTCTTTTTAGGCCCTCTGGGAACCCCCAGACCGCAAAGTAAAGAATTATTTCTTTGCCCAAGCAAACTCCTGGACATCTAAAGGACTTGGTTGAGAAATTAGCCAAGGAGGCCAACCTTGGCCCCCGGCGCCTTTCGGGGGCATTGAAGTTGTCCTCCGCTCCTTTATGCCACTTCATTTATTAGTGCTAACCCGGGTTTACCACCATACCCCACCTGTCAGTGGCCTTATTTTTTTGTAAATTTAGTAGACACTGTTAATAAGTGCCAGGGAAAAAGGGGTAATATGGTTTTTCCCCCCGGTCCCTGCGGGGGGGGAATATGCCGGCTACAAGAACCTGCTATGGAGGGCCCCCCTCTTGACTATGTAGGCCTCCTTATTTTTCCTTCTCAAGGTTACCCTCATTGCCAACTGTTCCTTGCAGTGGGGACAAATAAGTAGCCCCGGTTTCTGGGATAGATCCACCGAGCCTTTCACAATCCTCTCCACATACATTCGCAGTAAAGCCCCCTTGCCCACCTTTTGGTAAAGGACAATGTTGTTCCTGCAGTGGCCACAACTGACAAGCATGGTACTGGAGCCCCTAACCCTTTGGTAATGGGGATTTTTGTAACGCAAGCCATCGCCCCCCTGCCACCTTACACTTATATGTTTTACCCCGGGGAAAGGTGCCTATTTATTTCCCGGGGCATTGGATGGTATTCTTCCCCGCTTATTCCAAGTATGAGACCGTTCTTTTTAATCTTCTGCCCCTGTGCAGCTTATCCCTTCCCGGGGCGGTCCGTTTCTAGGCACCACCCTGGCCCAAGGGGAGCAGTTGCACCCCCAGCCGCGGAAATTTTGCCGGGTAACCATGGCCAGAGGATAATGATAATGTGGGTTGGGGGTAGCAAGGGGGCAACTTCCTTGCTTTTCCCCCCAAAAAACATTATAATTAAATTCTGGCAGGCCTTCTGAAATGGCTATTTCCCTAACCTGTGGGGGTGGATCGGGTCTGGTGTCCCGCCCGGACTTCAAATCCGGTGGCAGGAGTGGCCCTTCTGCGGTGGGTTCGATTCCCACACACTCCCGCCAAATTTTATAACCCTTGTAGACTGCACCATATTTGCCGCATCTCCCACCTAATAAAGCTGTGGGGTGATGCGGCATTTTTGTAAATGGGCTCCGCCGCCGGGGTAATTTAACCCATACATGCGGATCCGCCGGAAATTTATAAGATAGCCATTAAGTAGGTTTCCCCGGGCAGGGCCGCCAAGGAGAATGACAAAGGGGGGATGGCTACACCCACGGCATCCCTTTGAGTGTGGGATACCCGGCACCGGTGCACGGGGTTCCTCCCCTTGGGACCAACTGGCAGGAGAACTCATTTTGGGGGCGAAGCCTTTACTAATCCCGGTCTAAATAAATGTCTTGCTGCACAAGCCCATAAAAGGAGGAAAAGCATTGAAGTTTATTTCCTGGAATATCGATTCCTTAAATGCCGCCCTAACGGGTACTTCTGCACGTGCCCTATTAACCCGAAGGGTTCTAAATACCCTAATTGAACATAAGGCAGAGGTTATTGCTCTGCAGGAAACCAAGCTGCCCAGTGGGGGCCCCAGCAAAAAACACTTGCAGGTTTTGGGAGACATGTTCCCAGATTATGAAGTCGTGTGGAATAGTTCGGTGGAACCAGCCCGCAAGGGTTATGCCGGCACCATGTTTTTGTACAAGGGCAATTTAAACCCTTCTGTTACCTTCCCAAAAATTGGTGCGCCGGCTACATTGGACGCTGAGGGCCGCATCATCACCCTGGAGTTTGCCGACTTCTACCTGACACAGGTTTATACACCCAATGCGGGGGAAGGGCTAAGGCGTCTAAGGGAGCGCCAGATTTGGGATGTAAAATATGCAGACTATCTGGCCCGCTTGGATGAGGAGAAGGGTGTAATCGCAGCGGGCGATTTTAATGTGGCCCATAGGGAAATTGATTTGGCCCATCCCAACAACAATCGCCGTTCGCCCGGCTTTACCGATGAGGAGAGGCAGGGCTTTACAAATCTTTTGGCAAGGGGATTTACAGATACCTTCCGCCACCTCCATGGTGATATTGAAGGCCTTTATACCTGGTGGGCCCAACGGGCCAAAACAAGTAAAATTAATAACTCTGGCTGGAGGATTGACTACTGGCTGGTCAGTGATCGTATTGCGGATAGGGTGATAAAATCGGAAATAATTGATTCCGGTCCCAGGCAAGACCACACGCCAATTTTACTAGAAATTAATATATAAGGGCATTAAAACCCCCACAGCCGCCGAACCAATTTCTCCCATGATTTACACCCCGGAGTGGCATGCCCTCTAGGTTAAAACTGTATTGGCCCCAATGGAGGGAAATGACATCCTGTGTTGAATTCACCCTTATGGACAGTTGGGTATTAACACTAAAAACCCACTGTTAAAGGGAAAACGGGAACAGCAAAGGGATGGCCGCTCCCTGCGTCCCCCCACAACTAAGCCAGGTTATGATTGCCATTAACTATATCCAGGGTAATTATGTTACAAACCAGCCTTCCGGTCATGCAACCTACCTGTGTGCTATCGTCTCCAGCATGGAAAGAAAACAATTATAGGTTGCCCTTCCCGGGGGGGCATGTATCCACCCCAAGAAATGAAGCTGGTGGGAGTTGACCGCCTTCACCAAGGTTGGTAAGGGATAACTATCTTTGAGGTGCTGGGAATGCAAAACCCCCAAATAATGCTCCTTTATCTGGCCGCCTTGCTCCATAACCTGATAACGGGCCTGTCCTTCCTTTTCACCAAAACAGCCCTAAAACATGCCAACCCCGTGGATGTATTGGCCTTTCGCTTCACAACATCCCTGCTTGCCCTTTTTATCCCGGTTCTTTTCCGGCGTGTGCAACTAAAGTTCCGGGGGAAAAACCTGCGGCAGGTCGTTGCCTTGGCTTTGGTTTACCCCATAACCTTCTTTGCCCTCCAAACCTTTGGTCTTCTCCATGCCACCTCTTCCGAAGGGGGGATTTTGCTGGCCATCACCCCCATCTTCACCATGATCCTGGCTGCTATTTTTCTCAAGGAAAAAACGACATTTCTCCAACAAGTCTCAATTATCCTGTCCGTCGCAGGTGTCCTGTACATCTTTATCATGAAGGGGGCCGGGCTCGACCCCACAGAAACATTGGGTATTTTTCTTTTGCTGCTCTCAGCCTTTGTCTCCGCCGGCTATCATATTCTTACCCGGATAACAATAAGGGAATTTACCGCAACGGAAATCAGTTTCATGATGACCCTCCTGGGCTTTTTCTTTTTCAACACCCTCTCCCTATCGGGACATGCCATGGCTGGCAGCCTACAGCACTTATTGGCCCTCTTTAGTAATTTAGAGTTCCTTCTTGCCGTTTTCTACCTGGGTGTTTTGTCTTCCTTGGTCACCTCACTTTTGAATAATTACCTTCTGGCAAACATGGAGGCGGCCAAGGTCAGTGTCTTTGGCAACCTACGCACAGTCTTCACCATCTTTGCCGGGGTATACTTTCTAAAGGAACCATTGTTTTTTTACCATGTCGCCGGTTCCTTCCTGATTATCCTGGGGGTAATAGGTGCCAATTATGCCCGCCACCAGCCGGAAAAAGTAGAGGCGAAAGGGAAGGGACCCTAGAAGGGTAAGACTATCTTACTTGAAAGGAGTAGAGAAATGCACATGGATAACAATTACCTGCATAATTTTAGTGCCGCAATTACGGTATGTGATACCGGGGGAAAAATAGTTTACATGAATGAAAAGGCAAAATCCGTCTATGCCGCCGATGGTGGCGCCGACCTATTGGGTAAAAATGCCCTGGACTGCCACCCTGAACCCGCCCGGGCCAAAATGGCAGCAATGTTGAAGGAACAGGGGAGAAATTGCTATACGGTGGAAAAGGGTGGGGTAAAAAAACTTTTGTATCAAGCACCCTGGTATAAAAACTCGGGGGAATATGGCGGTCTAGTAGAACTTGCCCTGGAACTTCCCACGGACCTGCCCCACTACATCCGCAAGGCCTAAAATTAAATAGGCCCCACCGGGGCCTGGCCTAAAAAACAAAACAGGGGATGGGTTTATGTTCTTTTAACCGTTGGAACAAAAACCCATCCCCGTTTGTATATCCCATGCTATCACAGCATGGATGAAAGCACATGCACCTTGGACACTATCCCCTTGAGACTGCCTTTTTCATCCACCACGGCAATGGGGAAACGGGTTTTGGCTGCAACACTCATAATATCCGACAACAATGTGTCCGGTGCTGTGGTGTTTATCCTCTGGATCAGTATATCGGCAAGGCCCAGGCCATCCCTCCTGGCCTCCAAGGCGTCATCTATGGTAACTACTCCTTCCAGTTTCATCTTTGCCCCCACCACATAGGCACTGGAGACACCATTGGCCCGCATGGTTTTTATGGCATAGTTGGGGCTGTCTTTGAGGCGGACGATACTATTGGGGGTAATCATTACATTGCGGACGGTTATAACTTGGGTTTTATCAGCACTGTCGATGAATTGCTTCACATAATCATCGGCCGGATTCTCGCTCATTTCCTCCGGCGGAGCTATTTGAATTACCTCCCCATCCTTCATGATGGCCACCCTATCCCCCAGCTTAAAGGCCTCATTAATATCGTGGGTGATAAAGACAATGGTTTTGTCCAGTTTCCTCTGAATGGTTAAGAGTTCAAACTGCATATCCTTCCTGACCAGGGGGTCCAGGGCCGAAAAGGGTTCATCCATAAGGAGGATCTCGGGGTCATTGGCCAGGGCCCGGGCGATGCCCACCCTTTGCATCATACCGCCGGATAGGGCGGATATGGGTTCGTTTTCGTGCCCCTCTAGACCCACCATGGAAAGCATCTCCAGGGCCTTGGCCCGGCGCTCCTCCCGGGGAACCCCCTTTACCTCCAAGCCATATTCCACATTGCCCAGGACATCGCGGTGGGACATAAGGCCAAATTGCTGAAATATCATGGATACCTGATTGCGCCTGTAATGATTTAATTCATTCCTGGCAAATTTCCCTATATCCTTACCGCGATAATATATTTTACCCGCTGTAGGTTTGTTAAGCATATTAAAGCATCTGACCAAGGTGGACTTGCCAGAACCGGACAGGCCGATGATGACAAAGACCTCCCCCTCTTTTACATCAAGGGTCACGTCCCAAAGGGCTGTAATGACCCCTGTCTTCTTGTATACAGTATCCTTATCTGCACCCGCTTTTTTAAGTTTTATGGCCTTGGATTTTTCCGACCCATAAAGTTTGGAGACATTTTGGGCCTGCAACACAATATTATCCATCTTGGTCCACCTCACTATGGCGCACTAGTCCTTGGGTTAACCTATCCAAGACAACGGCAATTATTACTATGGCCGTCCCGGATAATAACCCCCGGCCGATTTGGATGCGCTGCACCCCAATTAAGACCTCCATGCCCAGGCCCGTGGCTCCAATCATGGAGGTGGTAACAACCATGGATATGGCCATCATAAGGGTTTGGTTTACTCCCGCCATTATGGTGGGCAGGGCCTGGGGTATTTTAACCTTAGTTAAGGCCTGAAAACTTGTGGAACCAAAGGAGAGGGCAGCCTCCACAACTTCCCTATCTATCTGCCTTATCCCGTGGTTGGTTAGCCGTATTATGGGAACTATAGCATAAATGGTAGTGGCTATAACTGCCGGGGGCTTACCCAAACCAAAGAATAAAAGGGCAGGTATGAGATAGACAAAGACCGGCATTGTCTGCATTGTATCCAAGATAGGCCTAATTATTTCATCGGCCCTGTCGCTGGCCGAAACCAAAATCCCCAAGGGAAACCCCACCAAGAGGGAAATTATTACCGAGGCAATAATTATGGAGAGGGTTTCATTCATTAGATCCCACAGGCCCGCCGCGCCTATGAGCAGGGATAGGCCACTATACAAGAGGCCATTCTTTAACTTACCCGACAGCCTCCAGCCGGCAAAAAAGACTAGCAATATGACCACAAACCAGGGTATAAAATTTAATGCAGCGTGAATTATATTCACGAAAATATTTAATATGCTTCTAATGGCTGAGAAAATAACACTGTACTTAACGCTAAAGGCCCTCACAGCACCATCTATGGCATCTAAATTTATTGGCAGCTGAAAAGGGAAACTATATATCCAATCCATTTTATAGGCCTCCCTAGTTACCTAAAAAACTCCGCATAGTCTCTGCATCTTCCGGTTCTAGCCAGGCATCCAGTAATTCATCATGTTCCCTAAGGAACCATTTGGCAACCTCAGTATAGTCTTCTGTACCCGTTTCCTGCATAAAGGCCAAGGCTTCAGATGTCAATGCACTTGAAGTTTGATAATTGCTGAGGAATTTCACAAACTCCTTATTATCTTCATTGTCGGCAAAATTGTTGCTGGCACTTACGGTTACCCGCATTGGGGGTACCTCACACTCCCCCTTTAGGTATAGATCCTCCTCATAGGGCTTATCCTCCAACAATACCATGTCATACATCCCCAAGAGCCAGGTGGGCTCCCAGTAATAGGCGGCAATGGGTTCTCCCCTTTCATAGGCAGACATAATGGCCGTCTGCAGGGCTGGGTCAGAACCGGGCCTAAAATAGATAAAGTTTTCATCTAAACCAAAGAAAAGGTATTTTTTGTAGAGGATCTCATCTATCTCCCAACCCGGTATAGATCCATACATCCGGCCTTTACCCGGGTTTTCATCATCGGGAAAAACCTCCGGGTAATTCTTTAAATCCCAAATGTACTTTAAATCCGGGGCTGAGGCCTCAATACCCCTTTTGGCATCACCCTCAATTACATAACGGGGAACATATATCCCCTGGAAATTGTCATCAAAGTTTACACCCAATTCCTTAAATCTACCGGCTGCCAAATCTTCAGCATATGGTTCTATATTATCTGTCCAGGATTCCATATGCACATCTACTTCCCCAGTCAATTGACCTTCATACATTACAGCTGTTGTACCAGTTACTTCCCTCCAGCCATAACCAAAAACCTCTTCTGCTATTAGCCCGGCAACTGCATTGTGAAACATCATACTTTCCCAGCCGGCGTTGGCAAAGATAATTTCCTTGCCCCCCGCATCTCCTCCGCTTCCACAACCCATAAGGGCCAAAGATAGGCAACTGACTAGCACTAATAGGCTAACAAGTTTTTTCACCTTTCAAACACTCCTTCATTTTTTCCCTTCCCTATTCCACAACTTTTAATTTTGGCCAGCAAAAAGACTATGGTATACCATAGTCTGCACAAAAACCTAAATAGTTAGCATAACAAAACTCCCTTCGGACGCTTACGGGGTTAGCTGCCGGGTTAGAGCTAAGGGCGGCTCTTCAAGATGATTCACCCCAAAAAGATTGGTTCCCCCGCTTCTTAAAAAAATAAGAATTCAGCGCTACTTTCTTAAGTTTGTAAAAACCCTGCCTGGGTACGCAGTGGAGTATAACATAGGCCCTAGCCTTTTGCAAAGGCGTCAGATGGGTACAAGGGGGGCAATGTGTGGACTGAGAAGTAGCATGACCCATTTAGGTATGCCATTCACCCAAATTATCCCAGATGCTCCCCCATGGGAGGGAATATGAGGAGAAGATAAAATAAAGGCGAAAGTGAATTTTTTTGCCCCCAGCCCAATGCACCTCCACCCCAACAAAAGCCCCCTTAATGGGTCGGGGGGCATTTTCTTTACATGGGGGCAAGCGGGGGAGAATAATATTATATTAAAGACATCTGGGGGTGTGATTTATGTTAAATTTCCTTTCCCTGGGGGGATACCTGGGCCTTTTATTTTCTGTATTTATCCTTTTCCGTAGAAATAGGGACCGACTAATAATTACGGGTAAATTCCAAAACTATAACAAATGGATAACCACTGCCAGCCTCCTGGCCGCCTTGGCTGCCCTTCTTCATGCAGCCCCAATTTATCTTCCCGTCATTGGTATGGCCCTCTCGCCCCTGAGCAGTATACCCATGATCATTGGTGTACTGCTCTTTGCCGATGGGGCCCTGGCCATGTTTTTAGCAGCCACGGCCTTGTTATTTTTCATCAATGTTGAAGAGGCCCTAATCTTTTTACTGGCCACCGGCCCCCTGGGCCTGGCCAGTGCCTTGACGGTTATCCCCAATATCCCCCTTTGGCAAAGGCTCACCTTTCCCACGGTACTTTTAACCTGTGGCATCCTCCTCTTGGCCTTTTTGGTGGGTGTGCCCGGCATTCAGGGTATTATTGGCTCCTTTCATGGTCTGGGACTGGTACTCATTGTTATCTTTAGCCTATTTTATTCCTCCCTCTTTCGGGCCGTGGCCAGGCTTTGCCATGGACGCCTTCTAGCCTACTTTTTCGCCCGGGATAATGAGGCTGAAGTAGTTGACCTTGATGCCGAACTGATCCAGAAGAAGTAACCTGACCTTGGCCTATTCTTCCTTGCTTATCTTCCACAAAACCCCGGACTTGGGAATGGCGTTGGGGGCCATGTCGGCAAACTCCCAGACACCAAAATCAAGGACATACAGGGCCTGGCCATCATTGGTAAATTTAACATCAATGGCCCGCTTAAAGCCATCTCCCAGGCGCCCGGCCCGGGCCTTGTGTTTACTTTTGGCAAACCAGTCATACTGGCCCGTCTCCGGGTCAACAATCATTACCCCACTGGGGAGCTGCCTTTCCAAGTCCTGGGTTAAGGGCTGCCCATCGGCAAAGATGGCCACAAAAATACCCTGCTGGGGAAACTCCTCCGGGGCATAGGCCATCTTCATGGGGGAATAGTGGGAAGGTAGGGAAGACAGGGGGGGAGTAACCTCCGGTGGGTCTTGAATCAGGGGATTTCTGTTAATACCCCTTTCCGAGGCAAAGCCTTCAGCGCCTAGGGGAATTGTACCCACAAAATCCGGCCAGCCGTACCAGGCCCCTTCTTTTAATTTCATAATCCAGTCGGGCGAGTTGGTGGAGGCCCTAACCCCCCGATCATCATAACCCAGGACACTGGCATAAATATTCCCCTCTGGGTCCTGGGTTAGGCCATAGGGGTTGCGAAGGCCATCGGCAAAGATGGTGAGGGTTTCAGCCTCCATGTCATAGCGGTGGACGGCCCCACTGGCCGGCACCTCTCCCTTTACCTTTTCCCCCGCCTCCCTGGTTTGGCCAAAGGGGGCAAAGGCCCCGGTGGTTTTTTTGGCCGTGGGATCAGTGCTCTTTAGATCAAGGGAGCTGTAGTTTTCCCCCGTCAGGGTAAAATCCCGGGAGGGGACATCGTGAAATTCCGGGTGGCGGTCAGCCCAGGCATAGACAAAGTTATCGGACCCAACCACCCCCGCATTGGTGGCTGTGCCCTGGCCAAAATATAAGGCACCATCGGGCCCAAACAAAAGATCCCCATTGTGGTGATCCCCCAGGGAGGGGAGGTTGGTAATTAGGTCCCGCCTTTTTCCCGTCTTTAATTCTAATTCTGTAATCTTTCCCCGGTGGGAAATGTACAGGTTGCCATCCTTGTAAGTTAAACCACCGATGGGGCCCTCAAACTTGTCGGCGATCTTCGCTAACTTGCCTCCTTCTTTAACCTTCAATATTTGAGCCGTGGTGGTCTTGGGACCATAGGTAAAGCCCGACTCGGCCACGTAGATGACACCTTCTTCATCAATGGCCAGGCTTGTGGGGTAGGTCAGGCCCTTGGCAATAACCTGGGCCCGGTAGCCGGGAGGCAGCTCCAGGTTTTCAGGATCTGTACTCACGGCCCCATGCAAAAGGAGAGGCATGGCTACCACAGCCAAAAGAAGCAGGCTGAGCCCATAGCCCAGGCTTCTAACGGACCCCTTGGCACCTAACCTATGATAAACAAAGGCCAGGGCCAGACCATAAACAACAAAAATTATTAGGGTTACAAGATGATCTTGGGGGCTTTTGAGGGAGGGGGGAAAGCCCAACATCATGGGCACCAGGGTAAGAACCCCGCCTAACCACAGGACCAACCCCACAATGGCCCCGGCCAAAGCCCTATTCATTACACTCAGCTGGCGTTCTCTAATAATTAACCCATAGAGCAAGCCGCCCGTTACCCCCAGAAGGGCAACAACAATGGTGCCATTTATAATATCCACCCGAGTGAGAAGGAGCCCCAAGGAAGGCAACAGCCATATCCCCCACAGGGCAAAGAGCAAAATTAGGCTGGCAAACAAGCCGGAAATTAAGCCCCCGAAAAAAAAGTTTTTACTGGACATGTCGATACTCCCTTCTGTCTTCGGTTTTCGAAATTAGTTTGCCCCGGGCAAAAAATTCGATTCCCGGACAAAAGAGAGAAATGCACCGGGAGTGATCATTCCCAGTGCATTTTTCGGCATTTTTTTACCGCCATAATAGACATCCTTTTATTTCAGACAACTAAAGCCCCTGGCTATATGTTCCCCCGCGTGGACCAATTTCAAGAACATATATGATCAGTTCTCCACCATCCTTGTAAAATATAATGCGAAAATTACCTCCCCTGAGCCATAGTACCCCTTATGGCATTGGGGCCTCCTCACAATTTCAGTAGTTGCGGACAAGGTCCTATTTTAGGCCGGTTTTATTTTTACCAAACTCAAGAGCCAACGGAAAATGCGCACCAATATATTGGCCCGGGCCACATCTTCAGCTGCAACTAATTCTGTTTCGGCCAAAACTTGCCCACCCAGTTTTATTTGCAACCTGCCCAAGGCTTCCCCCGTCTTAATTGGCGCCCGCACATTGTCCGCAACCATAACCTCCTGCTCCAGCTCCATAATCCTATTTCTTGCAACGGTTAGGGCCAGCGGAGAGGCCGTCTTTAGCGGCACCGATAAGATACGGCCATTGGGCACAGGTACATCCTCTATTATTTCCCCCGCCGGAATCTCATAAAGCCTGAAATTGGCAAAACCATAATCCAAAAGCTCCACCGCCGCAGTTAGCCTGGCCCTTTCACTGGGTGTATTTAAGACAACACCGATGAGGCGCAGACCCTCCCTTTGGGCAGTGGCCGCCAAGCAAAAACCCGCCTCCTCCGTCCAGCCGGTTTTTAAGCCATCGGCCCCCTCATATCTGGCAATTAACGGATTCCTATTGTACTGCTTAATTCCATTGAAGGTAAACTCCCTTTGGGATTCAAACTCCAGCACCTGGGGATACTTGGTCAAAAGATGGCGGGACAAAATTGCAATATCCAAAGGGCTCATAACGTGACCTTCTGCCGGCAGACCAGTTGCATTCTTAAAAGTGGTGTGTTTAAGGCCAATTTCCGCCGCCTTTTCATTCATGGCTCCCACAAAGACCCCCTCACTGCCTGTTAGATGTTCTGCCACCACAACACAGGCATCATTGGCCGAGACAACGGAAATACCAGTGATGAGATCCCTAAAGCTAACCTCCTGCCCAATCTCCAGAAACATCTGGGAGCCACTTTTGCGCCAGGCTTCTTCGGAAACCGTTAGGAGGGTATCGTAGGTGACAAGACCTTCGTTTAGGGCCTCAAAGGCCAGGAGGAGGGTCATAAGTTTGGTAATACTGGCTGGGGGCCTGGCTAGGGAGGCATTCTTTTCATAAAGGATGTTTCCCGTATAAAAATCCAGCAAAATAGCCCCTTCCGCCCTGGATTCAAAGTCGGCCCTTACCGGCGGACCCATTAGGAGAAACAAGACCACACTGAGGGCAATAGTGGACAGCCATTTCTTTTTTCTCATCAACACGGGAGAATGCCCCTTTCCTGGGCCATATGGGAGGGTCACCTATAGTATTGACCTTTCCCCCCAATTTAATTGCCAAGCGGGCCGGGGATATATTTTCCCAGTTTAAATTTCAAATTCCTTGACAAGAAGGAAGCCTTACTGTATTATTGTATTATGTACATAATACAATAATACAGGTGGTGACAATATGCCCTGGGTTTTCGATCCCCACCGGCCCCTATACCTACAGCTGGCAGAAAAAATCGAAGCATTTATTCTTGCCGGTACTTACCCCGCCGGAGCAAAAATTCCCTCAGTGCGGGATCTGGCCAAAGAAGCCGCGGTAAATCCCAATACCATGCAGCGGGCCCTGGCCAAACTGGAGGAGGATGGCTTAGTAATTACCCAACGCACCAGCGGGCGCTTTGTTACGGAGGATAAAAAAGAGATCGCGAAAGCTAGAAATAGGCTGGCCCAGGAGGAAGCGATGCAATTTATTATGAAAATGCAAAAATTGGAATTAAAGAAAGAAGAGATTCAGGCAATTATAAATAAGATGTTAGGAGAGATGAAGGTATGAAAGCAGTCCTAACCGCTAAGGGCCTGGGCAAAGACTTCGGCAGAAAAAGGGTTTTGAAAAACATAGATTTAGAACTTGAGAAGGGCAAAATTATAGGCCTTTTGGGGCCCAATGCCAGTGGTAAAACTACCTTTTTAAAACTGGCCAACGGCTTACTCACACCCACAGCCGGAGAAATCCGCATTGCCGGCTTTGCACCCGGTCCGGAATCAAAAAAGATGGTATCTTATCTGCCGGAAAAAACCTACTTGAACGAATGGATGCGGACGGAACAGCTAGTTGAGTTCTTCGCGGATTTTTATGAAGATTTTAATGTTGACCGGGCCCATGACATGCTGAAGAGGTTGCAGGTTGACCCGAGGGATAAGTTAAAAACCCTGTCCAAAGGCACGAAGGAAAAGGTGCAGCTCTGTTTAGTAATGGCTCGGGAAGCGGAATTATATCTCTTGGATGAGCCCATCGGTGGGGTCGATCCGGCAGCCCGGGATTTTATTCTGGAAACCATCATAAGTAACTACCGCGAGGATTCCACCATTGTCATCTCCACCCATCTTATTGCCGATATAGAAAAGGTTTTAGATTATGTGATTTTCCTCAAGGAGGGGGAAATTGTTCTTGCATCACCCGTGGATGAAATAAGAGAAAAGGAAGGCAAATCGGTAGATACACTCTTTAGGGAGGTCTTCAAATGCTGAGGAAACTATTAAAATATGAACTTAAGGCCACCGGCAGAATATTTTTACCCCTTTATGCCATTTTGATTTCCCTGGCGGCTGTCAACAAACTAATCTCCACCCTTTTACCCATAGAGGTACAGGCACCAAAAATAATAGCCATGGTAATTTATATCACCATCATGGTGGGGATGTTTGTCGTCACCTTTATTATGATGCTGCAGAGATTTTATAAAAATCTGCTTTCCGAAGAAGGATACCTCATGTTTACCTTACCTACTCAACCCTGGAAGCTAATTGTTAGCAAGTTACTGGTAGCCATACTTTGGACTATTCTAAGTAGCCTAGCCGCCTATATTTCTATCTTCATTATCATTTTTGAGCGGGGTAATTTCAGAGCCTTTACCATTGCTTTTAGGGAAGCAGTTACTGGCTTATACACCTTCCTAGGCCCATCGATCTTTTTGTTCAGCGGCGAAATTTTACTAGGGGCTACCCTTAGCCTAGCCGCGGGTATACTGCTGGTCTATGCCTCCATGGCCCTGGGGCATCTGTGCAATCGGCAGAGGATTTTAGCATCGGTAGGAGCCTTTATTGCCCTAAATGCCCTAACCCAGCTGCTTTTTTTTCAACTAGTGCGCCTAATAGCATCTCCCTTGTCCCAAAGGATGCAAAGGCTATTTTCTGAGGCTGGGGGCCACCTGCACATGCTAAGTAGGGCCCAAATATTCCATGCAGTCATGTGGTTTGGCATAGCAGCCACCTTTATTCTAGCTGCCGGCTATTTCGCCATCACAAATTATGTTTTAAGCAAGCACTTGAATTTGGAATAGAAGGGAGAAGGGCCTAGGCTGGACCCCTTTGCCTTTTAGCTGCGAAGGTCTATCCCGTCTACCCCGATCCCTGGATCTATTCCCTATTCCTCACCTTTAATAAAGGATTGGGTGACCTTGGGACAGCAGATGACTTTGCAGTAATATTTGATGCCGATGGTGATTTTAGCACCAAAGATGACCAGGTGCACGTTTTTGATATCCAAGTGCCGGAGGGCACCCGTAATGGACCCAATGAAATGGCCTAAAATATCTTCGGCTTTATTCCCACTGAGGGTGGGCCCTTTTTAATAAAGGTAAAGGAAGGTTTTCAGGCCCAAGATGGCAGTACCATTGAGCCCCGTTATTCCTTTATGACAACTAATAGGGTTCTTATTGGCAATGAGGATGAAGATGGTAACCTAAGCCCCCGGGATGACCAAAAGGGGGTGCGGCAAGGTGGTGGGGGTGAAGTACGGGATGATTTTGAATTTCGCGGGCGGTGGAGATACCTAACTTTAGATGGGAGAAAGTTTAAACCCCAGGGAGCGAAGGGGGCGGAAAACCGCCCCCTGTTTCTTTATGGTATAATTGTAAATACCCCTTCCCACCGGCATGGTCTCTGGCCATTTAACCTTCCCTTTTACGGCCAATTAGAGATGGAGCACAGCCTGATGGAATACAGTTAACGTCTAAAAAGGTGGATAAGAAGATATGACTAGCAGGAAAACACAAGCGGGTGCCAAAAGGATAGGCCAAAAAACGCGCCGGCTCCCCCCCCTGTCCGGGGAAGATCTTACAGATATGAAAAAAGTGGACAAGTACATCTGGCAACTTACCCTGCCGGCCCTGATAGAACTTATGCTGGCAACCCTCTTTAACATGGTGGATCTGGTTATGGTGGGCAGTGTAGGCACCGTGGCCCTGGCGGCCGTGGGTATTTCCACCCAACCCAATATGCTCATTATGTCGGTTTTTCAGTCTTTAAATGTGGGTACCATGGCCTTGGTGGCCCGTTTTACCGGGACCAAAGACTACAAAGGACGGCGTACGGTGTTGCAGCAAACCCTAATATTATCACTTGTCATCGGTCTTGCCTGCAGTGCCCTGGGATACATTTACGCCGAAAAGGTAGTAATCTTTATGGGGGCCGAGCCGGAAGTAATTCCCCCAGCCACTTCCTACTTTTCCCTTACGGCCCTGGGGGCCATTTTTGCATCCATTACCATGGGCATCGGAGCCGCCCTGCGGGGCGCCGGTGATACGGTAACTCCCATGCGCTACAATGTCATTGCCAACTCCCTCAATGTGGTGGGCAATTATGTTTTGATCTTTGGTAAGTTCGGCTTCCCGGCCCTGGGTGTATCGGGAGCCGCCCTATCCACCACTATTTCCCGGGGCTTGGCCATGGTTCTTGCTCTTTATGCAATTTATCATGCCGATTCCCTATACAGTCTTTCGGTCTATAAATCATTCAAGTTGAATATCCCCATAATAAAAAGAATATTAAATATCGGCCTCCCTTCGGGTCTGGAACAATTGATAATGAGGGGGGGCCAAATAGAATTTACCCGCACAGTGTCGGGTTTAGGCACAACGGTATTTGCCGCCCACCAAATAGGCATAAATTTAATGGGTTTATCCTTTGCTCCCAATCAGGCCTTTGGTATGTCCGCCACCACCCTCATGGGCCAGAGCCTGGGTGCCGATGACCCCGACGCAGCCCACATTTACGGCCTGCGCACCCGACGCCTGGGGATGATGGTTGCCGCCTCTGTTACCACGCTCTTCTTTTTCTTTGGCCGCTATATCGCCCGCCTTTACACCAGCGACCCAAAGGTAATTCTTCTGGCCGCAGCCGCCCTAAAAATCTTGGCCGTCATGCAGCCCTTGCAATCCACCCAGTTTATCCTGGCGGGGGCCCTGCGGGGTGCCGGTGATACCCGCTGGCCCCTTTACGCCACCATAATTGGCATCTGGGGCATAAGGGTAATCTTCGCCAAAATCTTTATTGGTCTGGGCTTTGGCCTTTTGGGGGCCTGGGGCGCCAACCTCTTGGACCAAACCTTCCGTTCCATATTTATCTATGCCCGCTACAAATCGGGCCACTGGAAAACAATGAAGGTCTAAATTAAAATAATGTTTAGGAGGCAAACAATGAACAGAAGAAAAATAAATTTACCCTACCTTTTCTTGGGGGCAGCCTATCTACTCTATTACTTCACCCATCTACCCATAATTTACGTTTTTTTGGGCATTACCTATATTTATATGGCCCTTAAGGGGCATTGACCCCAACCCCCACCACTCCCCTTCCCCCCAGCCATATTTCCCCAGCCCGCCCAACGAAACCGAAGAATTCGCCAGGGCACAACCCTGCAAACTAAAACAAAGGCCACTAATTTTAAGGAACATATCTGGGAAGGGCGGGGGAAGGGCAGGGGCAGGGCCAGCCAAATAGCATCTATTCCACATACACCTCAACCTTGGTAAAGCCCTCCTTCTCATCCTCCGTTTCCACATCAACTAGCTTGCCATCACTTAAACCTTGTTCAACTAGGTGTACCAATTCCTCAAAATCAATCTTGGCCAGGTCTATACCCTGCTGCTGCAGTTCCCGCCGGGCCTCAGTGGGAATAAGGGCCGTGGCAAAGCCCAAAAGTTTGGAAACCACCTTTAGCAGGCTGAGGGGGATATTAACATTGGCCTTGGTTCCCTTTTCCGAGGAAACCCGCACCCGCAAAAAACGTTTCCTCAGGGCTGCACCCCGTTCCTCCCCCCGGGATGATTCCTCCAGGGCCGTCAGTAATTCCATCCCCTCATCCGCAGTAATTTTTCCCTCCTCTATCATCCGCATAATCCGCTTCTTATCATCGCCCATAATTTACTTACCCCCTTTTATTATCCTTCCCCTTTTTTCAAGCGCTGCGCCGCCTCTGCTGCCGATATCTCTCCCCTTTCCAAGGCGGCCAAAACCTCCGTGGCCCGAACCCTAGCCCCCGTCTCCCCCTCCGCCACCTTGTAGCCCAGGGCGGTAAGCACAGAATCAAGGCGGCTCCGCACCGTGGGATAAGAGATACCCAACTCCCTTTCCACCTCTTTTATACTACCCCGACACTTGATAAAAACCTCGATAAACTCCCTTTGTTCATCTGGCAGGCGGCAAAATTTACAGGTGGAAAACTCTCCTTCGATTTTGGTCGCACAGTGGCTACAGGATAACTTGTTGATAAGGAGTTCATGCCCGCAGACAGGGCATTTATCGGGAACACTATAACTATTAATTATAGGCACCTCCTTCCTATTTACAATAATCATAGCAGCTAATATTAATATTGTCAATTTATATATTAATATTATTAAGGTATGTGATGACTTTCCTCCCCCCCATCCCCTGGGCAGCATCCCGCCTCCCCAGCCCGTCCCCCGGACATGGCACAGATCCCCCCCCGGGGCCAGTGGCAACCGGGGCCAATCTTAGACCACCCCCGGCAGGAAATAGGAAAGGTAAAACAGAATATAACGATTAGAAACAGGGGCCGAAAAATGAAGGAGCATGGGGGTGGTGGGAAATACATTATATTTAGCGCCTGGGGATATCTTCTGAAAAGGAGGAAAATCTATGCTAGGTGGATACAGGGGTAAGATGCTTTTCGTCAACCTCACCAAGGGTGAGGTGCAAGAAAAGAAAGTAACACAAGAATTGGTCACTAACTTTATCGGCGGATACGGCCTGGGGGCCAAAATCCTCTACAAGATGATGCCCGCTGGAGCTGATCCCCTGGGCCCCGATAATGTCTTGGGTTTCATTCCCGGCCCGGCCCCCGGCACCAGGGCCCTTTTTAGCGGCCGCTACACCATCGTCCATAAGTCTCCCATTACCGGGGGTTGGAACGATGCCAACTCCGGCGGCTATTTTGGCCCCGAACTAAAAAAAGCCGGCTATGATGCCCTATTCATCTCTGGAATTTCCGCCAAACCGGTGTACTTGTGGATAAAGGACGGACAAGTAGAAATTAGGGAGGCCTCCCACCTGTGGGGGCTGGATGCCAAGGAAACCTGGGCCGCCCTGCAAGAAGAAACCGGCGATGAAAGGGTGCGGGTGGTGGCCATCGGGCCTGCGGGAGAAAGAATGTCCTATCTGGCCTGCCCCATAAATGACGGCCACCGGGCCCCCGGCCGGGGCGGCGGCGGCGCCGTTATGGGTGCCAAAAAACTCAAGGCCATCGCCGTGCGGGGCAATGGTGAAGTACCGGTGGCCAAGCCGGCTAAAATCTTGGCAACCAACAAATCTGTAATTGCCATGATGCAAAAACACCCAGCCACAGAAGCCTGGTCCCAGTATGGTACAACGCGCATAACAGCAGCCTCTACCCTGAGTGGCGACTGCGCCGTAAAAAACTGGGCCGGGGCGGGAATAGTGGACTTCGGCGAAGAAAGCGCCCACAAGCTATCTGGTGTAGTTTTGGATAAGTATAAGACAAAAAAATACGGCTGTGCCAACTGCCCCCTGGGCTGTGGTGCCGAGTACGAAGTAAACACCGGCCGCTGGCCCTTGGGAGCAACAGAACGTCCCGAATATGAAACATGCGGCGCCTTCGGCCCAGCCCTCCTCTGCGATGAAGAGGATGCCCTGTTAAAAGCCAACGAGCTTTGCAACCGCTATGGCTTAGATACCATCTCCGCCGGCATGACCATAGCCTGGGCCATGGAATGTTATGATAGGGGCATTTTGAGCAAGGAAGATCTGGATGGTATTGAATTGGATTGGGGTAAGGGTGAGGCCATCGTGGCTCTTTTACAAAGGATGGCCGATGGTGAGGGCTGTGGTGCTGTCTTGGCCAATGGTTCCGCCTTTGCCGCCCAAAAATGGGGCAAGGGGGCCGAATACCTACAAACCGCCTCCGGGATAGAAATTCCCATGCATGACCCCCGCCTGGGCCCCGGCCTGGCCCGCACCTACCAGTTTGACCCCACCCCCGGGCGCCATGTCAAGGGCGGCATAGGCCTGGGCCAGTTGAGCCTGCCACCGGAAAAGAAGTATGTCTACCAAGGCACCGGTGAAGCCGACCTTAGAGCCACCACCTTCCAAGAAGTCCTCAACTGCCTGGGATTTTGCATGTTTGCCGCCAGTGTGGGGGTAACAGCCCAGGCCTTTTACGATTATACCGAAGCCATACTGGGCATCCCCTTTACCGCCGAAGCCAGCTTTACCACCGGGCTGCGCATCCTAAACATGCGCCAGGCCTTTAACCTACGGGAAGGAATAACCCCCGCCGCTTGCACCATTTCCCGGCGGATTGTGGGAAAACCACCCCTTAAGGAGGGTCCTTTGGCCAATGTCACCATAGATGAAGTGCAGCTGGCCCACAACTTCTTTGCCGCGGCAGATTGGAATAGGAAAACAGGCAAACCATCCCTAAAATCCCTAGGCAAATTGGGCCATTTACAGGAAGTTATAAGGGATCTGTACGGTGATGTGGACTAACGGGGGTTGAGCCGGGCAAAAAACAAGGGCCATGGGCGCCCAGACAGTCTTTTCTCCAATACCCCCCTTGGCGGTGATAAAATTGTTGGTAACGGTTAAATATTTCGGAGCACCCCTGGCAAATTTAGGCCCAGAGGCCAACAAACTCAAACTTCACCCCAATACCACAGTTGCACAGCTCCTCCATCTAATTGGCCAGGGGATGAAGGAAAAGGATAAAAGGTTACTATCCATGACATCGTGTATGGTCAACGGCAGCTTGGTGGCAAAACAGCACGTGTTAAAAGACGGTGATGAGGTATACATCCTCTACCCCATATCCGGTGGGTAAACCCACATTGCTTCACTCCGAGCCCCCTTACCCCATCCCATAGGGGAGGGTACTGGGGCCGATAGGGTATAACCGGGAACGGATATGCCTCCCAGTGCGGAAAGGAGAATAGTTTTGCAGATAGTTGACTAAAGGCAGAGTGGTTTGGCAAAACCGCTCTGCCTTTTTAAGTCGAAATTCATCCCAAGCCACCCCCAATGCCCAAATTACAGCAATCTGCACGGAAATGTAGTATGGACTTTAGCATGGTAATCTTCCCATAAAGACCAAGTGGGAGTAAAAACTTCTTGGGTATAGAAACAAATAAAGGGGGATAGTAACCCCCCTCCCCCCTTAAGGGAGGAAATTCACAAAACCCGGAATGACTAATTTTCAATAATTTTCTGCGGAGGGGGAAAATAAAAAGAGATGGCTGAAGAGAGGAAACGAGAGGCTCAATCTTCAAGTGGGAGCTGCTAGACTAAAAGAAAGGAGAGCCTTTCGCACGAATGTACTTCTAAAACATATCGGCATTTCCCCGCAAGAATTGGAAATAGAATTGCTAGCAACAATGCGTGAACAATTTGGCAAGGCCCTAACAAAGATTTTAGAGAACATAGATGAGGTACTTCTTAAAACACGTGATAGTAGTCGTTATAAAGTAAAGGAGCGCCTATCAACCACAATTGAAACCTGTTGAGCCAACAAGTCACCTTCACACGCCGCAATTATTTTTATGAACAAACAGACCAATACATGTTCCTACTTGCTGAAAGCTCAGGCCTACCCCAAGACACATAAATAAATCCCGCATTGGAAGAATTGTTGCTAGATCAAGCCGCAATCACTCCTTCCCATCGTACAGCAACCGACAGTCTAGAGGAGGTATTCAAAAAGCGCCCAGCCAGCCATGAAGTAATACGACAGTCCATTATTAAATTTGGCAAAGTTACCAAGCGGCTAGAAGAAAAACAAACCCAAAACCCCAAGACTAAAAATCAACCGAGTTGTAGCTCGATTAGTAAGGTAATAATTTTTAATCAAGGTTCCAAAATTCATCTTTCCCATCTCTACAACCAATTGCCACGACTCACTACTGCTTTTCCAAAATTACTCTAACATTTCTCCAAGCAAAAAGAACCCCCCGGTATTAAAAGTCAACCAATTCTTGTAATTATTCGCACGGTGGAATATAATGAAATTATGGACTTCCAAGGCGGAGGTGTATATAATGAAATATTTATCTGCAAAGGAAGTAGCTGAGAAGTGGAACATCTCAAGACGGAGAGTTCAGATACTTTGTGGGGAAGGAAGGATTAAAGGAGCCTTTAAACTCAGTAATGTTTGGGCCATACCCAAAGATGCAGAAAAACCCACGGATAGACGTAAAACTAAGAAAAAGCAAACAAGAGAGGGGTAGATAAATTAGTGCCGGAGGATTGATTATATGAAATCACCTAAGGTTTTGGATAATAAAAAATATAGGGTTGTTGATGAATTAAAGGCAGAACTTCGTAAGGGTTCAAAACTATCAGTCATATCAGCTTACTTTACTATCTATGCTTATGCAGAACTTAAAAAAGAGCTTAGCAAGATTGACAATATGAGGTTCATTTTTACTGAACCTACTTTCGTACATAAGGACCAAGAGCTTATCAGGGAATATTACATAGAACGTAACCCTGAAAAAAAGATATCTGGCAATGAATTTGAAATAAAGCTTAGGAATGAAATGAAGCAGGCGGCCATAGCCAAAGAATGTGCAGAATGGCTAGAAAAGAAAGCAGAAATAAAATCTTTAAGACAGG
>JAAYSG010000039.1 GCA_012518435.1 Bacillota bacterium | reverse complement strand
GGAATTGAGCATACCCCGCCCCCGCTGCCTTACGCGGAATAGGAGAATTGTGTGGTTTCCCTGTTTTAGGTTTTGCCCCGGACAATGTCCTTGACCTTCATGAGGCGGGTGAGGGCACTGCGTTCGGCCTCTTCCAGCTTCATGGTGATGTAGCGGACGGTTTCGGAAAGTTGGGGAATGAGGACATGCTCCAAGGCGTTGACCCGGCGACGGGTCTTTTCTATTTCATCGGCCAAGAGGTCTGCGGCCTTTTCCACCTGGGCCAGCTCCAGGAGCTTGGGCATTAGTTGGCTCAGGGTGGCGATGGAGGCATCCAGCTCCGCCGATGTGTCGGCAAAGCCGTAGGGGTAAATGTCCCCTTCTCCCTGGCCCCCGCCGGCCTTTTCCCAGCTGAATTTGGGGGCATAGACACTCATGATATTTTGCCTGCTCACTGCCAAGTCAAAGCGGGTTTTGGGGAACATGATGGCTTCTTCCATGCTTTCCCCGGACATGACGGCCCGGGCCAAGAGGAACTTGGCCAAGGCCGGCTGCAGTTCCCTTTCTACTTCCTCCCGCAGTTCTTTGTTGTGCTTGATAAGGTCTATAAACTGCCGCATCAGTTCATCCCGCTTATCCTTGAGGAGCCTATGCCCCCTTACGGCCATGTTCAGGCGCTTTTTCAGGCGGTTGAGCTCCATGCGGGTTGGATTGACACGCATGCGCATGGTTTACCCCTCCCCTTCTGCTTGGGGTAGGTATTTCTCTATATATTCATCCCGGACCCTTTTTAATTCCGCCCGGGGTAGCAGGGCCATGAGCTCCCAGCCGATCTTGAGGGTCTCGGTGATGGACCGGTCCTCATCTTCCCCCTGCTGGATATAGCGCTGTTCAAATTCATCGGCAAAGCGGGAGAAGAGTTTGTCGGCCTCCGTCAGGGCTGCCTCCCCCAGGATGGCCGCCAGTTCCTTGGCTTCGTTGCCCCGGGCGTAGGCGGCGTAAAGCTGGTTGAGGCTGTCGGAGTGGTCTTCCCTGGTTTTGCCTTCCCCAATCCCCTTATCCTTGAGGCGGGAGAGGGAGGGCAGGACCTCCACCGGGGGATAGATACCCTTTCTGTGCAGTTCCCGGCTGAGGATGATCTGCCCTTCGGTTATATAGCCCGTCAAGTCGGGGATGGGGTGGGTCTTGTCATCCTCGGGCATGGTTAAGATGGGAAGCTGGGTAATGGAACCGGCAGAACCCCGAATCCGGCCGGCCCTTTCGTAGATGGTGGCCAGGTCTGTATAGAGGTAGCCGGGATAGCCCCGCCGGCCGGGAACTTCCTTGCGGGCGGCGGAGATTTCCCGCAGGGCCTCGGCATAGTTGGTCATGTCCGTCAGGATAACCAAGACGTGCATATCCTTTTCGTAGGCCAGGTATTCGGCGGCAGTTAGGGCCATGCGGGGGGTGGCAATCCGTTCGATGGCCGGGTCATCGGCCAGGTTGAGGAACATAACGGCCCGCTCGATGGCTCCCGTGCGCCGGAAGTCGTTGGTGAAGAATTCGGCCTCCTCAAAGGTGATGCCCATGGCGGCAAAGACCACGGCAAACTTGGTTTCCGTCCCCAAAACCTTGGCCTGGCGGGCAATTTGGGCAGCCAGGCGAGAGTGGGGCAGACCGGCGGCGGAGAAGATGGGCAGCTTTTGCCCCCGCACCATGGTGTTGAGGCCATCGATGGTGGAAATACCCGTCTGGATAAACTCCGAGGGGTAGTCCCGGGCCGTGGGGTTGAGGGGAAAGCCATCTATATTTAGGCGTTTTTCCGGGATGATTTTGGGGCCATCATCCCGGGGACGCCCCAGGCCATCGAAGACCCGGCCCAGGATATCCATGGAGACGGCCAGTTCCAGCCCCCGGCCCAAAAAGCGGACCTTGGTATCGGTAACGTTGATACCGCTGGAGCCTTCAAAGATCTGCACCAGGGCGGTATTGCCGGAAACCTCCAGGACCCGGCCCCGGCGGTTTTCCCCACTGCCCAGCTCTATTTCCACCAGCTCCTCAAACTTTACTCCTTCCACATCTTGCACCAGCATGAGGGGGCCGGCTATTTCCGATATGGTGCGATATTCCTTAAGCAATTTCCTCACCTCCCTCATCTATTAGGGCGGCAATTTGGTCTGTAATTTCCCCTTCAATACAGGTGTAAACTTCTTCTATTTGCTCTTCGGCCACATACTTGGCCCGGGCAATTTGTTCCCGCACCGGCAGGGAGAGGATATCATCCAGGCCCACTTCCCTTTCCAGGGCCCGCAGGCCCTGCCGGTGGAAGTGGAGGATAAGCCCCAGCATGCCGGCCTGCTTTTGCAAAGAGGTATAGGTATCCACCTCGTGGAAGGCGTTCTGGTGCAGGAAGTCTTCCCGGATGGACCGGGCCGTTTCCAGGACCAGCCTTTCTCTTAGGGAGAGGGCGTCGACCCCCACCAGGCGGACAATTTCTTCCAGCTCCGATTCCTCCTGCAGGATGCGCATGCCTTCCACCCGCATGTCTATCCATTCTGGGCCCATGCTCTCGCGCATATAATCTTCTATATTCTCCAGGTATAAGGAGTAGCTGGTCAGCCAGTCTATGGCCGGGAAGTGGCGCCGGTAGGCCAGGGAGGCTTCCAGGCTCCAAAAGACCTTGACCACCCGCAGGGTGTTTTGGGTTACCGGTTCCGAAAGGTCGCCACCGGGGGGCGAAACGGCCCCAACGGCGGTGACGGCCCCTTGGCGCCCGTCACTGCCCAGGCAGACCACCTTGCCGGCCCGCTCGTAAAACTCGGCCAGGCGGGAGCCCAGGTAGGCCGGGTAACCCTCTTCCCCGGGCATTTCTTCCAGGCGGCCGGACATTTCTCGCAGGGCCTCGGCCCAGCGGGAGGTGGAGTCGGCCATGAGGGCCACACTGTAGCCCATATCCCGGAAGTATTCGGCG
>JAAYSG010000038.1 GCA_012518435.1 Bacillota bacterium | reverse complement strand
CCCTGGTTCGATCCCAGGTGGGCCCACCAATTATATTAAAGGGAGAGGTACCCAAGTTTGGCCAAAGGGGGCAGACTGTAAATCTGCTGGCAAAGCCTTCGCTGGTTCAAATCCAGCCCTCTCCACCATAATGGGGCGTAGCCAAGCGGTAAGGCACGGGACTTTGGATCCTGTATGCGTAGGTTCGACCCCTACCGCCCCAACCAACATTAAGCAGTGGTAGAAATACCACTGCTTAAATTGTTTTTTAGGGTTTTAATAATTTTACCCCTCCCCACCAATTATAACACAGCCCGGGCTAGGCCAGCCCCATGGCACTATTGTAGCAATTAACGGCTTCATCAAAACGTCCTAGATAATCCAAACACACTCCCTTGCCGCTCAATAGGGCTCGCTCCCCCGGATACAAGCTTAGAGCCCGCTCATAATGGGCCAAGGCTTCGCCATAGCGTTGCATCTTTATAAGGCAAGCCGCGGTATTGCTGAGAAAGGATATGTTGTCAGGGTCCTTTTCCAAGGCCTGAAAATAGCAATGTAATGCTTGTTTATACTTACCCATCTTTACTAAACAAAGGGCCTTGTTATTGAGGGCCGTCGCCCCGGAAGGTTTTAGCCGCAGGATTTCATTGTAGCACAAAAGGGCTTCCTCTGTTCGCCCCAAAAGAGTTAAGCAAGAAGCCTTGTTTTCCAAAGCGCTGAGGAGCCCGGGTTTTAGCTCCAGGGTTAGTTCATAAATTGCCAGCGCCTCTTGGTAACATTCCATTTTTAGTAAACAATATCCCTTATTATTAAGCAGACTGACATTATTGGGTTGCATCTTTAAAGCCCTGGTATAATGGGCTATAGCCTTTTCAAATTCACCCATCTTGGAATATATTAGCCCTATATTGGCCAAAACAATGGGGTCCCGGGGGCGTAGGGCCAGAGCCTTCCCACAATATTTCTGAGCCTCCCTTAATCTTCCCAAGCGAAGGTAGACCAACGCCATGTTGTTATAAAGCTTATGATCTCGATGGCCCAGGGAAATTGTTTTTTGGTAACAGTAAAGAGAACCTTCCCATACCTTTTTTCTCTCCAGAATTTCTGCCTTGGCCAACCAGGCTGTGGTCAATGTTGGCTTTAGTTCTAGGGCTTTATTCAATGACATCAATGCCAATTCTTCCTTGCCCCAAAACAACTGACATCTGCCCAGCCAAAGATAAAAGTGCGGTTCCCCTTTTTCCAGGCTTACGGCCTTGCCGAAATAATGTAAGGAACGCTCAGTGTTACCCAAACTCTGGTGGATAGCCCCCTGGCAACAATATAGTTCAGCTGCTTGCGGTATCAGAAGAATGGCCCGGGAAAAAACATCTAAAGCCCTTTCCGGCTGACCCTTAATTAAATGGAAGGTGGCCAGGCTATAAAGAAAATTAACCTTAATAGTGTATTGTTTGCGCTTCCGGCTAATCCCGTGTGATAGTTGAATGATTTGCCGGGTTTCCCCCAGACTTATTTTCGCCCCTGGGGGAATTGTTTTCTTGTCCCTTTTCCCAATATTACGGAAAAAACCAGAGTAGGTCAGCTGGCGCCAAAGGTTCGCTGCACGTTCCGCCGCCGCTCTATCATCCTCCCGCAATTGGAAAAAATCATCCCCAAAAAGGTCTTGAAAATATTTTTTCTGGGCGGAAATCTGTTTCTTCTTCAGGGGCACATAACGATTACTATAGACAGGCCCCGGCAAGGGTTCTTGCTGGTGGCCGGGGAACACTTGATAACCCAAACGTAACATTGCAACTGGAAAAACCCATTCGGGGAGTGACAGTATCTTTCTAATACACTCCACATTGTTTATTATAGTGCTGGAATAATATGCTGCCAAACCTTTGCCCTTGGCGGCCGTAGCCATACCCTGGGCCGCCGCCATTGCATCACAGAGGGCCAGAAGAAAGGTATTTGGGCAGTTTAGGCCAAAGGCAGATTCAGGATTCTCCTGTACAATTTTTACCCGGTAGAAATCAACACAAAAAACCACCAGTAAAGGGGATTCTAAATTTGCCGAATACCCACAGATCTGGTGCAGACGTTTGCGTTGTTGGGGCTCATCCACGACAATGATACTATAAGCCTGGATTGCAGTGGCGGTTGCCGCCTTTACTGCTGCTTCCAAAAGCCCATCCTTAATTTTATCCGGGATGGGCTGGGGATAAAATACCCTATTATTCATCTCGTTAAATACATCCTCGAATGTTCTTGTATTCATAACTTATCCCCCCCAGTATAATTCCCTATTTTTACTATTACTCCCCCTCCCTGTTAAATCCTTCCATTTGTTCCTGGGCAAATATCGCTTTTTTAGGCTAGAAATACCGATAAAGGGGATTTGCTCGACAGTTTCATCCTGGGGTTCGGCAAAAAACATAAAAAAGCACCCTTTGGTTAGGGTGCCAGTGCTGGGTGAAAGAAGATATCCCCCCTATTCAAAGTGATGACAGGCAACGAAATGATTTTTTTCCACTTCAACTAAGGAGGGGGTAACCCTGGTACAGATATCACCAAGTTTGGCAAAGCATCTGGTGTGGAATCGGCATCCCGGTGGTGGATCCAAGGGGGTAGGTACCGTGCCCTCTAAAATGATCCGCTTGCGGCGAAAACTCTTATCTACACTGGGAATAGCCGAAAGCAAAGCTTGGGTATAGGGGTGGAGGGGGCGGCTAAACAGTGTAGTGGTCGGCGCTGTTTCTACAATGTGCCCCAAGTACATGACAGCAATCCGATCGCTTATATAGTGGACAACGCTTAGGTCATGGGTAATAAAAAGGTAGGTGAGTTGGTACTCTTCTTGGAGCTCCTCCAGGAGATTTATAATTTGGGCCTGGACGGAAACATCCAGTGCCGATACCGGTTCATCGGCCACAATAAAATTGGGTTGTAGGGCCAAAGCCCTTGCTACACCGATTCTTTGCCTTTGCCCACCACTAAATTGGTGGGGATAACTGTCAATATGCCTGGGACTCAGCCCAACCCTATGCAGTAGGTTAAGGATTTCCTCCTCTATTATCCTGGGTTCCCGAAGTCCCCTGGTACGCAAGGGAACGGAAATAATATCCCGCACGGTTTTTCGGGGGTTGAGGGATGCATAGGGATTCTGGAAGATAATTTGTGCCTCCTTCCGAAAGGCAGTCAACTCCTTCCCCCTCATTTCGTGTACCAGTTGGTTACGATAATAAATTTCCCCGGAAGTGGGCTCATAAAGTTTGATCAAGGTGCGCCCCAGGGTGGTTTTTCCACAGCCACTCTCCCCCACAAGCCCCAACGTTTCTCCGGGGTAAATGGCTAAATTAACATCGTCAACAGCCTTAATAAGACGATCCTTTTGGCGGGCTACTAGCTTGGCCACTAAACTCCGCCTACTGGTAAAATATTTTGTCAAACCCTCCGTTCTAACCAAAGGTTCCGCGGCCGCCATATACCTCTCCCCTTTCTTAGACATTTTGGCCTTGGCTGTTCAAGCAGCGCACCTGGTGATTATCAGTTATTTGCCGCATTGGTATGTCCCTGGAATAACAGGCATCTTCCACAAAATCACACCGGGGAGCAAAGGGACAGCCGCCAGCTAACCCTGCAAGATCCGGTACATTACCGAATATGGGTTTGATCTTTTCTTTTTTCCCGGTAATCTTAGGTATTGACCGCAGTAAGCCTATGGTATATGGATGCTGGGGATCCTCTATAACCACATCGGTGGGGCCTATCTCGACCAAACTACCCGCATACATAACGGCAATGCGTTGACAAAACTCCGCCGCCACTCCCAAATCGTGGGTTACCAAAATAATACCCGTGCCATGTTCCTTATTGATCTGCTCCAACAGAGAGAGGATCTGGGCCTGAATGGTAACATCCAATGCGGTAGTCGGTTCATCAGCCAACAAAAGTTTTGGATTACAGGAAAGGGCTATGGCAATAAGGGCCCGCTGCTGCATCCCACCACTAAATTGATGGGGATATTCAAGATAGCGCTCTTCGGCAGACGGTATCCCAACTTCCCTCATCAGCTCCAAGACACGTTTCCTCTCTGCAATTTTCCTATTTTCACCATATTTCCTGCGGAAACTTTCCTTGCCCATGGCACCGTGAATACGTAGGGACTCCCCTATTTGTTCCCCCACCCTAAAGACAGGATTAAGCGTAGTCATGGGATCCTGGAAAACCATGGCAATATCCTGACCGCGTAGGGTGCGCATTTCCGCCGGTTTTTTTTCCAAGAGGTTACAACCCCTAAAGGTAACTTCCCCACCCACTATTTTGCCCGGAAAGGGTACTAATCTTAAAATTGAAAGGAGGGTCATGCTTTTGCCGCAGCCTGATTCACCCACAAGACCTAATATCTCCCCTTTTGCCAGTGAAAGGCTGACATTATTGACGGCCTTGACCAAACCCCGTTCAGTGGGAAAATGGGTGCTCAAGTTCTTAATTTCCAGCATCGTTCCATCACATCCTTTACCTTGAAAGCTCCTAATCTATTTTCAAACGCGGGTCAAGAATATCCCGCAGGCCTTCCCCAAGGAGATTAATACTTAGGACCAAAAGCAAAAGGGCCATACCAGGAAGTGTGGAAATCCACCAAGCATTCATCATGTATTGCCGTCCACTGGAAATCATAGACCCCCAAGCCGGTATCCTTGTACCTACACCAAGGCCTAAAAAGCTTAGGGAAGCCTCTGTAATGATCAAGGACCCCATCCTAAGCGTCCCCAACACGATGACGGAGTGAATGATATTGGGCATGATCTCCGAGAGCATGATGGTCAAATGTCCTTGGCCACTGGCCTTGGCTGCCTCAACATATTCTTTGGTCTTCTCAGAAAGGGTTTCACCCCTGGCCAAGCGGAAAAACTCCACCCAGCCCTTGAAACACAAGGCGAAAATTAAGTTCCAAAACCCCGGACCTGTGGCCACCATTACACCCAAGGCAAATATTAAAAAAGGAAAGGCCAATAAAAGATCGGCAAAGCGGGAAAAGATTTCATCAAACCAGCCCCTGTAGTAACCGGCCGCAATACCAGTGGTAACACCGATTACGGTCGACACAGCAACGGAAATGAGCCCCACACTGATGGAAACACGGGCGCCATAGATAATCCTGCTTAATAGATCCCTTCCCAATTCATCACAACCAAGTACATATTCTGGTTTGCCCCCTTCATACCATTTGGGAGGGAGGATTCGATTACCAAGTATACCGGTAAAAGGGTCATGGGGAACTAAGAGGGGGGCGAATATAGCCATCAGAATATAGAGAATAACAACTATTGCACCCAGCAGGGCTGTGGGGTGACGTTTTAGTTGCTGAAAAAAATTCCCCATATTTTGCCGCTGCAATCGTAATTTTATGCCCAAGAGATATAAATGTTGCTGCAGCGGACTCCGGTCACTCGTTGATGCCTGGGCAAAATGTACGCTGGTTTCGTTTACTTTCATTAGCTTCCCCCTCCCCTATAATTCAATCTTGGGATTAACAAAGGTATAGATTATATCAGCCAGGAGGTTAGCCGCAACAAACGTGAGGGCATAGACAATAACGGCTCCCTGTACCAAGGGGAAATCCCTCCGCTGAATAGCATCCACCACCAAGCGTCCCAAGCCGGGCCAACCGAATACCGTTTCTACAATCATATTCCCCCCTAAGAAGGTCCCAATTTGGAGAGCCACAATGGTAACAGTAGGTATTAAGGCATTGCGCAGGGCATGCTTTACCACAACGGCATATTCTGTCAAACCCTTAGCCCTAGCCAACACAATGTAATCTTGGCGCAAAACCTCCAACATACTAGAGCGAGTCATACGGGCAACGGTGGCCGCTGTGCCGGCACCCAACGTGAGGGAAGGCAAAAAGAGGTGTTTTAGGGTGCTGGCCAAGGCCGACCAATTCCCGGTCAAGATGCTGTCTATTGTATAGAAACCCGTAATCGTTTTCAAACCTACAGCAAAGGGTAACCTACCATGGGAGGGAAATACATGCCAAAATACTGAAAATACCAGGATAAGCACTATGCCCATCCAAAAAGCGGGCATGGAAATACCCAGAAAAGCCCCCGCCATTGAAACCCGGTCCAAAATTGAATGCTGTTTTACTGCTGAAATAATTCCTATTGGTATAGCAATAACAAGGGAGATTATAAGGGCACCAAAAGCCAACTCTATAGTTGCCGGTAGGTGTTCCCTTACAAGCCTGGCAACAGGTTTTCTCTTAACAAAGGAATTGCCCAAATCACCCCGCAACAGATCGGTTAAAAAGTGATACAATTGCATGTGGAGGGGTTCGTCCAAACGAAATTCCCTTGCCAGGGCTTCCATTTCCCGTGGGGAAACACTTCCCGCCTCACCCATCATCAAGTCCACTGGATCACCGGGGGAAAGGCGCATGAAGAAGAAAACTACAATGGCAACCCCCAACATAACAGGAATAGCAACTAATATGCGTTCCAAAATCCTCGCCAACCTCAACAACATCACCCCCGTTGTCGGTAAAATTTGCGGAAAAGGGGGGGAGCAGCCCAGAGGATCTGGGTCTCCCCCTTCTTTGTTGCAATTCGGGTACTGGCCCTACTCCTTTAGGCCTACACGATGAAGATTTATACGTCCGTCGGGACTAGGCTCCCATCTTTCCACCTGTGTGGAACAGGCTTCCACCACCATGGGTGTGTAGACAAAGATAACGGGAGCATCCTCAAAGAGTATTTCTTGCAGCTTCTTGTAATTTGCTATCCTCTCATTGTCGTCAATAAGAACGGTGGTTTCAAAGAAGAGTTCATCAAATTCCGGGTTGCTGTAACGGGAATAGTTTCCACGGCCAAGGACATCATCCAATTTCGAAACGAATTTAGGCTCGAAAAGGTCATGGGGTTCCATTGTAGAGTTCCCCCAACTGCTAAATACCGCAGCCCGCTCTCCGCCTTCGTCCAGGAGTGGTTTTAGTACTCCCCAATCCCAGACCCGAACCGAAACATCTATCCCTGTTTCTTCAATGTACTGGGCAATTGCCTCTGCTGTATCCTTATGGGCATCCTGGGTGTCAAGGACAAAGCTTAAGCCTTCCCCATTTGGATAGCCCGCCTCGGCCAGGAGTTCCTTGGCCTTTTCCAGGTCATAGTCATAACCGGTAATGGCATCGTTGTATCCAAAGGAACCGGGGATACATGGGCCAGGGCAACGAATTGCAAGACCGTCCATAACAGTGGCAATAATTTCATCAACATCAACAGCGTGGTTCAAAGCCTTGCGGACCCGAACATCCTTAAAGGGTTCATAAACTTCCATATCCAGGCTAACGGAGAAGAAGTTGGTCCCTGTACAGGTTTTAACCGCGATATTGGGATCTGCTTCCAGCTGGTCCACCATGTGGGTTGGTACGTTGGATATGATGTGTACGTCGCCGGCCTGGAGGGCGGCAATTCGAGTCGAAGTTTCCGGTATAATCTGGAAGATGGCCGTATCCACGTGGGCAGGTCCCACTGGGGGTATCTCAGGGGAACCACCGTAATAATCGTCAAACCGTTCCATTACAATTTCCTCGTCCAAGGCTGCGCTAACAAGTTTAAAGGGGCCAGCCCCAACGGGATTTTCTGCAAAGTATTCAGAGCCATGTTCTTCGATATAGTTCTTGGGTACAATTTGCTGGTGGGGCAGCATCCGCAAGAATATGGGCCAGGGCTCCTCAAAGGTAAAGAGAACTGTATAGTCATCCGTCTTTTCCACCTTTAATAGGGAACCCAGGAGTCCCTTCCGCGGTGAGGATTGTCCATCAACGGCACCCTCAGTAAGTATACGCATAAAGGTAAATTCGACATCATCGGCGGTTAAGGGGTCACCATTATGGAAGGTTATCCCTTCCCGAATCTTAAATTCCCACTCCGTTGGAGACAACTGAGTGTATGATTCTGCAATTTCAGGAACGATGTCCATGGATGGCGTTCTGGTTACCAGGCCATCGAACATGTTCCTGATAACTGTTTCAGATGTCCGGTCCCTATGCATGGCTGGGTCCAGAGTTAAAACGGACTGGGCTAAACCCACAATGAGGGTTTTTGCCTCCTCTTCTTCAACTCCGTCCGCCGGCCCGCAGCCTCCCAAAACTCCCCCAAAAAGAGCAGTAATTAACACCAAAGCGACCGCAAGCTGCCATTTTCTGTCCACTTATATACCTCCTTTTCAGACAGAATAATTATTATCTAACTCTGACCTTCGTTCCCCCTCATATCCCCCCTTTGTATTTATTTGTAACTACCCGGAAGCACCGGGCCATCAGTTGAAATGCAAATGCATACAGGGATTATATCATATTTGTTCAAGACTGGCCCAACCCACCGGGGAACCACACCATTTAGCCTCTAGCCTTCCTAACTCGGCGATAATTTTCCGCTGCAGCGCGAAAGGCGGTAAAAAACCTTTGGGCAAAGGTCTCGGCCCTCATTTTTTCGGGGTGAAACTGTACTCCGAAAACAAAAGTATGTTCCTGGCTTTCAATGGCCTCAACCACCCCGTCGGGGGCATGGGCAACTATTTTTAGCCCCTCCCCCACCTTTAGAATAGATTGATTATGGAAACTATTGACCTTCAGGGTATCTTCCCCCATAATTTGTCTTAATTTTGAACCACTCTCCAGGTCTATTGCATGCCAGGCTTCCTTCCCCGGGGTGTCCCCCTGATGGTGGCATTTTGCCCCGGCAATCTCGGTCTGAATCTTAGAGTAAAGCTTCCCCCCCAACACGTCATTAATCATTTGATGACCGCGGCAAATCCCAATTGTAGGCATGTCCAGGGCAAGCACCTCTTGGATAAGATAAGAGTCAAAACGGTATCTTTCGGGATTTTGTTCCTCCAGGCTGGGAAGATAAGGTTGTTCACGCACCTCCTTGGGCAGTGCACTTCCTCCCCCGGTAAATATAATGGCATCCAAACCCTTTAGTAATTCTGTAATTACAGCCTCGTCATGTATCATGGGCACAATAACGGGAATAGCACCAATTTCCTCCACGGCCGAGCAATAGTCACTATTAACATAATAGTTAGGTGTTGAACTGGTAGGCACCGGTCCCGTGCCATCTGGTTTTTGCAAAGCGCAAGAGATACCTATGATTGGACGCATTGTTGACACCTCCGTAGTTCGATTATTATTAATGTTATGAGAGGGTTAATTTGCAAAACTCATTACATTACTACTATTCGTTATAGAATTCCAATATCCTGCCGCCCATGGGAAATAATTCAGCAAAATGAGGCAAAGTAAGTATCCTGGGTATCGTTGGAGCAATTTACCACGATAATTTATTAGGTGGTACGTACTTGTAGGTACAAGGGAGGGTCCACAATTCCGGGCCTGGCATTAATTTAAACCGCAAGTTGTCCCCCGGGGAAATGGATCAGATACTTGCTTCCCTTTCCTCATAAGCCCAATAGTTCTTTGGATGTTCTTTCCGCCATATACATAACCTTCTCCAGGTCCAAGGTACAGTACTGCCCATTTTCCAGCACAATTTCTCCATTAACTATTACCAGTTCCACATCACTGCTTCTGGCACTATATATCAATCCCGAAAGAGGATTAACCTTTGGATACATGTGGGGCTGCTCCCTGTTCAGCAAAATCACATCAGCCTTCAATCCCGGCTGCAAGCATCCACACTGCCCCGCTAATTTTAGGGCAGCAGCACCCTCGATGGTGGCCATCTCCAGCGCCTTTTGGGCTGCTACCACGGTGGGCCGCCCTGTGTAGCCCTTATGAATAAGGGCAGCCAGGCGCGCTTCCTCCAGCAGATCCAAATTATTATTACTGCTGGCCCCATCAGTACCCAGGGCCACAGGTACCCCCTTCTCCAGTAATTGGGGGAGAGGGGCTATCCCACTGGCCAATTTTAAATTACTACCTGGGTTGTGGGACACATGGACCTTGCCAGCGGCCAACATATCTATATCAGGCCCATCCACATGCACACAATGGGCAGCCAGTATGTGTATATCCTCACAGTTTTGGGCAAATAGGTAGGCAATTGGGCTTAGGCCGTACTTTTCCCCTATATTCTTTACCTCTACCCTGGTCTCCGCCAAATGGATATGAATACCAACTTCCAACTCCCGGGCCGCCGTCAGCACCGCTTGCAAAAAATCCGGTGGACAGGTATAGGGGGCATGGGGACCCAACATGGTGGTAATCCGGCCAGAGGCGCCACCATCCCATTCGCTGCAAAACCGGATGGCACTCCTCAAGTTGGCGGCGGAGTCAGAGCGAGTCCCCACCAAACCCGGTGCTATGGAGGCCCTAATCCCAGTTTCCGTTACCGCCTGGGCGATGGCCTCGGGGAAAAAGTACATATCAGCAAAGGTTGTAACACCACAGCGGAGCATTTCTGCAATGGCTAGCATTGTTCCCCAATAGACAGCATCGGCTGTTAGTTTTTCCTCCATGGGCCAGATCTTTTCTTCTAGCCATTCCTGCAAGGGCAGGTCGTCTCCATACCCCCGGAAAAGGCTCATGGCAGCATGGGTATGACTATTGATAAAACCGGGCAAGACCAATTTCCCCTCCGCCCTAATCACGCGATCAGGCTGCCAGCCCCGGGCCTGGGCATCCCCCGGGGGTCCCACAGATAATATTTCGCTACCCCCAATGGCTACTTCACCCGGATCATATATGCGTCCATCCCCAGTGACGGGGATCACAGTCCCCCCCGTAAGCAATAGGTTCGACATCCTAACCCCTCCTCCACTTTCCAGCCGTCCTCCTTATTCCCCAGCGACCACCTCGCCTAATTTTTCAATCCCCACCTTGAGGGGCGGCGCCAATATTCCCACTTCAGTTATAATAGCCGTTATATATTCGGCTTGGGTAATATCAAAGGAGGGATTAAAGACATCCACCCCTGCGGGGGCAGTGGATTGGCCTAAAAAATGTGTTACCTCATGGGCCTCCCTTTCCTCAATGGGAATATGGGCACCGGTGGCAAGTTGAAAATCAAAGGATGATGTAGGGGCAACCACATAAAACGGGATATTATTTACCCAGGCCAAAACCGCCAAACTATAGGTACCGATCTTGTTGGCCACATCACCATTGGCCGCAATCCGGTCTGCCCCTACCATGACCAAGTCCACCATACCCTGTTGTAAAACATAGCCCGCCATATTGTCCGTGATTAGGGTAACGGGAATACCTTCTTTCACTAGTTCATAGGCAGTTAGACGGGCACCCTGCAAAAGGGGCCTTGTTTCATCCACATAAACCCGCTCTAGCCTGCCGGCACCCTGGGCTGCCCTAATAACCCCCAAGGCCGTCCCATATCCCGCCGTAGCCAGGGCCCCAGCATTGCAATGGGTAAGAATGCGTGCATTGGGACAGACCAATGAAAGTCCCAACTCGCCAATTCGGCGATTGTTGTCCCTATCTTCCTCTGCCAACTTCAAGGCAGCTTTTTCCAATTCATTAGTAATTATATGCGGGTCATCCCCGATATATTCGGCAACAACCATCTGCATTTTTCTTAGGGCCCAGAAAAGGTTAACCGCCGTCGGCCGCGTGGCAGATAAAAAGGTGGCAACCTTCCTTAGCTTTTGGGAAAACAACCCTGCGGGTAAATTTTCATATTCCCTGGCAGCCAAAACAAAGCCAAAAGCAGCCGCCACCCCGATGGCCGGGGCTCCCCGTACCCGCATTTCCCTAATTGCATCCCCCACTTCTTGATAGGTGGAGCAAGTAATGTTTTCTTGCCGGTGGGGGAGTTTACTTTGATCAATAAGAACAACCTTTCCCTCTTCCCACCAGATGGGCTGCACACCCTTCTCCCCCTTTGTGACGATACTAGCCATTATACATCGAAATGGACAGCAATACCAGCCCGAAATGGGCAATATTTGCGCTGTGACTCTAAAGAGACAATCCCCAGGTTTTTACTTCCTTCAGAAGTGCATAGTTTGTTAGATCAAAATGAACCGGGGTTACAGAAACATATCCCTTTTTAACCGCCCCAATATCAATATCCTCCGATTCCTTGGCACAATCCACCACTTGGCCCCCCAGCCAATAGTAAACCCTTCCCCGGGGATCACGCCTTTCTTCAAAAATATTTTTATACTCCCGAAATCCAAGGCGTGCCACCCTTATACCCCGAAGTTTGTGTCGTGGTAGCGGGGGAATGTTGACATTTAGTAAGGTGTGGGGGGGGAGGGACCTATCCCATATTTGTCCGATCAGGGTTTTGGTAACCTGGGCAGCAGTTGCAAAGGAGCCTTCGGTAAAGGTTGCCAGGGAAACGGCAATGGATGTAATACCAAACAAAATACCCTCAATAGCCGCCGACACCGTTCCGGAGTATAAAACATCAGTGCCCAAATTGGGCCCCCTATTTATCCCAGAGACAATCAGATCGGGGGGGTGGGAAAGGAGGGCTTTTACAGCAAGTTTAACACAATCACTGGGCGTCCCATTAACTGCCCAACCCTTCCCTCCTCCCTCCGCATTTAGCCGAACTTCCTCCACCCGAAGAGGTTTGTGGAAGGTAATGGCATGGCCGCTGGCACTGCGCTCCCGATCGGGCGCCACAACGGTTACCTTAGCAATGGGAGTTAGTACATTAACAAGGCTGATTATTCCCGGGGCGTCAATACCGTCATCATTGGTTAACAAAATGTGCACAATACATTACCTCCACCCTTTGACCCTATTCCCCTTCCTTTTCCTTCTGGGCTTGGGCGATGATCTCCTCGGCGGTTCGGGCCGGTACTTCCTCGTAATGGTCAAAGGACATCTTGAAACTTCCCCGACCCTGGGTGAGAGACCTTAAATCAATGGCATATTTAGCCAATTCCGTTAGGGGCGCCTGGGCCTTTACCAACTGTTCTCCACCCCTAGGTTCCATCCCCAAGATCCTTCCCCTTTTGGAGTTTAGATCACCTATTACGTCTCCCATGTAAGCCTCGGGCACTAGTACTTCCAGATTCATTATGGGTTCCAACAATACCGGTTGGGCCTCCTCCATGGCCTTGCGGAAAGCCTGTATAGCCGCAATTTTAAAGGCCATTTCCGAGGAGTCAACGGTGTGATAGGAACCATCATAGAGGTTAACTTTGAAATCAACCACCGGATACCCAGCTAAAATTCCTTCCTCCATGGCTTCCCTAATACCCTTTTCCACCGCGGGTATATATTGCCTGGGCACAGAACCACCGAAAATACTTTCCTCAAAGACAAATCCTTCCCCTTCTGCCAAGGGTTCCATCTCGATAAAGACATGTCCATATTGTCCGTGGCCACCTGTTTGCTTCTTATGCCTCCCCTCAACCTTTACGGCCTTGCGGATAGTTTCCCTAAATGGTATCTTGGGCTCCTTCGTTTCCACCTCTACACCAAATTTCCTCTTCAAGCGTTCCAAGGTTACGCCAAGGTGGACATCACCCATGCCCGAAAGGATGAGTTCCCTGGTTTCGGTATTTTGGGCTGTTTGCAGGGTCGGGTCCTCCTCCATTAGCCTTCCCAGCCCGGTACTTAGCTTATCCTCATCCCCCTTGGATTTGGCAAATAGGGCTACTGAGTAAGAAGGCTGGGGGAACTCGATGGGGTTTAGCAATATCGGCTTATCCCGATGGCCAAGGGTGTCTCCCGTTCCAGTTTCCTGGAGCCTGGCCACCGCCCCTATATCGCCAGCGGATATATGCTTTACTGCAACTTGCTCCTTGCCGCGGGGGACAAATAACTGTCCCACCCGCTCCATCCTTTCCTTACTGACATTATAAACCTGGCTATCGGAATTAAACACCCCGGAATAAACCCGGAAGTAAGTTAGCTTACCAACAAAGGGATCTGCCATGGTCTTAAAAACCAAGGCCGCCAGGGGGCCATCTTTACTCAATTCAACTTCCACTTCATCCTCCGTGCCCACATCACGGCCAGTAACTGTATCAACATCCCCGGGGGAAGGCAAACAGGCCACAATGGTGTCCAATAGTGGTTGTATGCCAATGTTGGCCAAGGCAGAGCCACAGAGGACAGGAACAATGCTGTGGTCCAGGGTGCCTGCCCGCAGACCAGCCTTTATCTCCTCAGTGGTAAAAGATTCCCCTTCCAAATACTTCATAACCAATTCATCATCGGTTTCCGCTATGGCCTCAATTAGCTTCTCCCGGTACTCCTCTGCCTCATCCTTATATTCTGCCGGGATTTCAGCAATTGAAAAATCCTTGCCCTTCCCAGTGGTATAAATGAGGGCCTGCATATTCACCAGATCAATAAGGCCCCGAAAATCATCCTCACTACCCAGGGGGATATGCAAAGCAACGGCTTTTGCCGATAACTGTTCCTGCACCTGGCCCAGGGCCTTGGCAAAATTTGCATTCTCCCTGTCTAATTTATTTACAAAGACAAGGCGGGGCAGATTATATTTATCCGCATAATGCCATACCTTTTCCGTCTGCACCTCAACACCAGATACAGCACAAACAACCACGATCGCCCCATCCACCACCCGTAGCGAACCTTTGACATCACCAACAAAATCCGCATATCCCGGTGTGTCGATGATATTAATTTTATTGCCCTGCCACTGGCATGGGGCCAGGCTAGCATTAATGGTAATTTTCCTTTTTATTTCATCTGGATCATAATCAATTACCGAAGAGCCATCATCCACGCGACCCAGGCGTTCTGTGGCACCAGAGTTAAAAAGCAGGGCCTCTGTTAATGTGGTTTTTCCAGCACCACCGTGGGATATCAGGCCCACATTCCGCAATTGCTTGATCCCATACTCCTTCATAAAATCTCCCCCTTGTTCTATTTCATTTTTGGCATCCCCCAGGATTGATATTCGCCTCCGGACAGTGTCCTTCCTTTCTTTGGAGAAAAAGCAATGAGGAAAATGGGGACTGCCACAAAAATAGTTAGCCATAGCCTATGGAGCCATAAACAATTGGTCTTGTTGCATAAAAGCGCTTAGAAGGGTAGCGGCCCTTGTTAAATCCCGATAATCTATCATTTCCGCCGGGCTATGCACATAGCGTGTAGGAATGGAAATAACACCACTGGGGACCCCCGCCCGGCTGAGGTGGATGGATCCGGCATCGGTACCTCCCCGGAGAAGAACCTCCAATTGAAAGGGAATATCCCTCTCCTTGGCAGCCTTTTCCAACAATCCCCTAACACGGGGATGACTAATAAGGGAGGTGTCCTTGACCTTGATGGCCGGCCCCCCGCCCAATTCCACGGCCATGGGCCCAGATTCAGGAGTATCACCCGTCCGGGTTACATCCACGGCCAAGGCCAGATGAGGTTCAAGGTGATAGGCCGCCGTCCTAGCACCCCGGAGACCAACCTCCTCCTGGACTGAAAAAACAAAATCAATCTGATAATCTACAGGGGGTAAATCCCTGATGACCGCCAGTAATAGTGCACAACCTGCCCTATTATCCAGGGACTTGCCAATGATACGGTTTCCCTGACAGGTAAAATGGGGAACAAATACTGCCATAGAACCAATTGCAACTAATTCCTTAGCCTCTGCTGCAGCAGTAGCACCGATATCAATATAGAGTTTTTCTAATTTAAACTCCTTGGCATCCTTTATTTTTTCCCCCCCGATCGTGCCCATAATACCATTGGCAAAAATCACTCGGGAGCCCAGGAGGTTTTTGGGGTCTTGGCCACCAATGGGGGTAAAACGGAGGAAACCCTTGTCATCAATATGGGTTACCAAAAGGCCGATCTCATCCATATGGGCGGCGATCATAAGGCGGCCACCCCGGCCAGCCTTTGTGGCAATTAAATTTCCCAGGACATCGGTTTTAAGCTCCAGACCTGAGCCGGCCAGCTCCTCCCGCAAAACTGAACGGATCTCCTCTTCCCTCCCCGAGGGGCCGAAGGCCTGTATGAGCCGCTGCAGTATATTTTTCACCCTAATTTGGTCCTCCTTTCCATAAATTTCGCTAGGAAGGCATCTGTCAGGTCCACCAAATGTCTGTAGTCATTCAATTCTATCACTGAAGCCGGAGAATGCAAATAACGGCATGGTACAGCCAAGACAGCGGTGGGCACCCCACCTTCAGTAAGGTGAATGGCCCCTCCATCCGTCCCCCCACCACCGGTCCTGCGCAGTTGGTAGGGAATCCCCTGTTCCAGCGCTGTTTCCCTTAGAATAGTTAATAAATTAGGATCGGCAATTAGGGTACTATCCATGATTGTCAGAGCTGGACCCTGTCCAAGGCAGGTCACCGTTTCGTGGGGTTTGGAATCCGGCACATCAAAGGCAGTTGTTGCCTCCAAAACAAGGGCCAAATCAATCTCCTCCCCAAAGGCCACCACCCGGCCACCCCGGAGACCCACTTCCTCCTGCACCGTAAAGGCGGCAACAAGGGTTACTGGATACCGCCTTTGTAAAATCTCCACCAGGGCGGAACAGCCAACCCGGTCATCCAAGGCCTTACCCCGAACCCGACCATCCCCCAGATGGCAAAAAGAAGAATTAAATACCACGCCATCACCAATTGACACCAGGGCCTCCGCCTCTTCCCTGGTCCCGGCGCCAATATCTATATAAAGGTCCCGGAGATGGAAGGCCTTTTCCCTTTCCTCTGGAGTCAATAAGTGTATGGCCTTCGAACCTATGACCCCCGGTACTTTTTGGGGGCCCACCAGAACCAACTTGGAAACCAATACCCGTTGATCTATCCCACCCATGGTCCTAAAGCGTAGGTAACCATTCTTGTCAATATGGGTTACCATAAGAGCCACCTCATCCATGTGGGCGGCCAAAAGAACCCGGGGTGCCCCTTGGACCGAACCCCTTTTTTCCGCCAGCAAATTCCCCAGGGCGTCGGTCCATATTTTGTCCACATGGGGGGTTATTTCTTGCCTTAATATTTCCCGCACCTCATCCTCTTGCCCCGGTGGACCAAAGGCTGTTGATAATCTCTCTAGTAGCACGATAATCCCTCCACGAAGGCGGATTCCAAGCCCTGGATGAAGGCCAAGAGAAGACGAATGGTTTCGGCCACATCCCGCATGGACAATGTTTCCACCGAAGTATGCATATAGCGGAGGGGAATCGAAATAAGGGCAGTTGGAATTCCCCGGCGGGCAATCTGAATTCCCCAGGCATCGGTTCCCGCCGGTGTCGGGGAAGGTTCCACCTGATAGGTGATGCCCACCCTTTCTGCGCTATCCCTAAGAGCCCTATAGAGCTGATGGTGTACATGGGGGCCAAAACCAATGGCCGGACCTTTGTCCAGGGGATATCCTTCATCCTCCGCCATACCCAACATATCGCCATGACAGACATCTATTGCAATACCCAAATCGGGATTAATGCCATGGGAACTTGTGATGGCACCCCTTATACCCACTTCCTCCTGCACCGTTGCCACTGCATATACATCAGCCTTATGCTTAACCGCCATTAATTCCTTAAGGCACCCCACCAGCACCATAACCCCCGCCCTGTTATCCAGTGCCTTCCCTGCCACACGCCCTTGGGCAAGCACCTGCAACTTTCTGGCTATGGTCACAACGGAACCAATGGGAACCAACCGCTCCAATTCATCCCTAGCCTTAAGACCAGTATCAATATACATTTTCTCCCCGTCTATGGCTTCCTTTCTTTCAGCAGGTGACTGCAGATGGGGCGGTTTGGCCCCGATTACCCCCGGCAGAATGCGTGTCCCATGGACAATGACTTCCTGCCCCAATAGGGTCCGTATGTCTACACCCCCCACGGTGCTAAAGCGCAAAAACCCCCCATCCTCCCAGCCGGTAACCAAAAGACCAATTTCGTCCATATGGGCAGATAACAACACCCGGGGGCGGGGGGTGGGGCCCTCTCCCTCCTTAAAAGCAATCACATTACCCAACCGATCCCTATCGACACTATCGGCATAGGGCCTTAGTACCTCTACTAACAGCTTCGCCACCTCCCCCTCCGAACCGGAAACTCCCGCTCCCTCGGAAAGGCGGCGTAATAGATCCAGATCCACCATTACGGCCATCCTCCCACCAGCCCAATAATATAAAAGGTCTTATTCCCGACTAACTTCAATGCGCTGCCTTTCAGCAAAGCGTTCCAGAGCCAAATCAATCAACTCACTGATCAAATCGGAATAAGCAAGGCCACTGATTTCCCACATTTTGGGATACATGCTAAATTGTGTAAAACCGGGGAGCGTATTGAGTTCATTGACATAAAATTGGCCCGAATCCTTATCAAGGAATAAATCAACCCGTGCCATCCCGGAAACATTTACAGACAAAAAGGCAGTTATGGCCAACTCCTGTACCCTTTTCGTCTCCTCCGGGGAAAGGGGAGCGGGTAGCAAAAAGTCAGTCAAACCATCGGTATACTTGGCCTCATAGTCGTAAAATTCCAGTTTAGGCACCACTTCACCGGGTAGAGAGGCCCGGGGGGTGTCATTACCCAAAACACTACATTCTATTTCCCGACAATTGATATATTCCTCCACAATTACTTCCCTATCGTATTTACAGGCCAGCTTCGCCGCTTGTACCAATTCTTCCCTATCCCTGGCTTTGCTAATCCCGACACTGGAACCCATATTAACCGGTTTCACAAAGCAGGGATAGCCAATTTTTTCCTCAATAAGGCGAATGACTTCCCCCTCATCTTCCTCCCATTCCCGGCGCAAAAAGGTAACATAGACGGGAGTCGGCAGGCCCGACTGAAGGAAAATTTGTTTCATCATCCTCTTATCCAGCCCAACGGCAGAGCCAGCAACTCCGGCTCCCACATAGGGGATATTAATCATTTCAAACAAGCCCTGAATAGTACCATCCTCTCCATAGGGGCCGTGGAGGACGGGAAATGCCACATCTATTTTTTCCAGCAATTTAACCGGTATAGAATCCCCGCGGGAAAAATCCCTTTCTTTCAATTGTAAAAGGGGGTCACCTTCCGTAATCCAACGCCCTTCCCTGGTAATGCCAATGGGAATTACCTGGTACTTCTTCCTATCTATTGCCTCCAACACCGAGGTGGCAGACAGCAAAGATACATCATGCTCACCCGAACGCCCACCAAAAATAATACCAACCTTGAGTTTTTCCATACATCTTCCCCCTTCCTAGGACCTATATCTACCAATGACACAACTATATCCCCCGATGGGGCGATCCGAAGACTTACCGATCCCCTTTCCCCAACCATCCCCTGCGGGGGTTAAGCAAGCTGACTTTAATAATTTATATGTGGAATGAGGAGGAAAATACCGGCGGTGTACCCCGTACTGGGGTTGTATTCCAAGGGGACAAAAACACTTAACACATAATCTTTCTCCATGGAGCAAGGGAATCCTCCTGTAAAAAAATAAATAGCCCCCCAGCAGCACCGCATCTAGAGGCAGGTTTAGCAAAACCATTATCCATCCCCTAAAGAAGTGTGCCCTTTGGGGGTGTCCCTGCCTCCTTTTCTCCCGGTTCCCCCCGGGAACATCCCATCCCCCCCATCAAAAGAAGGAAAATTCCCATCATCTGGAAGATATCACCAATGCTATAGAGCCTATAAGAGGATATGGGTACTAGTTTTAAGGGTATAATGTCGGCCAGGAGGGGGAACCTGGTAGCGGCAGTCAGGAGGGTGTGTTTCCCCTTTAGGGCATCCAACATTTCCGGTTCTAAGGGTACCCCCAAAAATTCCAAGGCCACAGGCATCTGACCCCCATTTGCTGCTATAGTTAGGGCATTGAGGAAAACACCAAGGAAAATAGGATACATCCCAGGCAGGTGAAGGTTGCTAGCCAAAAAAATAATGAGCAGTAGGTAGGACACAATCATAAGACAAGGATTCCATTTGCCCATCATCCCTCCATTGGCTAGAAACTGCAGGCCCAGGGCAAGATAAAGCATAGGGAGCCGTCGAAAGGAAAGGGTGGCTAAATAGCCAATCCTACCTCCCCTAACTTTTCCCACAAGCAGACCCAAAAGCCCCGGCATTAACAACAATGGGCTTCCTCCCCCTTTACTGCATTTTATTATCGGCTCCCTACAAATTAGTGGTCAATTATCCCGCCAATTACTATCCAATCAAGGCCTTACAAGCCTCTGTATCCAGTTTCCTAATTAAGCCCACAATAAGCTGGCGGGCCCAAAGGTAATCATCAAGGTGCATAATACCCACGTGACTATGAATGTAGCGGACCGGTACACCAATAACTAGGCTGGGTACCCCGGTACCATGGAGGTGAATTCTTCCCCCATCGGTGCCACCACCCTCCATGATGGAATACTGATAGGGAATAGCCAACTCTTCCGCCGTCTCAATGCATAGATCCCGCAAATTAACATTTGGAATCATGGAAGAATCAAACAAGCCAATGGTGGGCCCCTGGCCCAATTTCCCCTCAACCTCCCCCTTTAGACCAGGTACATCGGTGGCAATACTAACATCCAGAATTAAAGCAACATGGGGATCAATTGCCGCCACACTGGTTGCCGCCCCCCTGGTTCCAACTTCTTCCTGGACAGTACCCACCGCATAGAGGGTATTGGGATGACCAAGGCCACTTAATTCCTCACACACCTCTATGAGGAGGCCACAGCCGACTCGATCGTCAATGGCCTTGGCCATAAGGTATTTTCCGTTCTTCATTGATTCCATGTTTCCCACCGGAACAATGGGATCCCCGGGTCTGATCCCCAGGGACTCAACCTCCTCCTTGTCCTTGGCCCCAACATCAATGAACATATCCTTAATTTGCACCATTTTTTTCCGCTCTTCCCTATCCATAAGATGGGGCGGTTTGGAACCGATGACGCCGGGTACATCACCCCGCCTGCCCTTTATAGTTACCCTTTGGGCCAAAAGAACCTGCTCGGGCCAACCACCCAAGGGGGTAAAACGCAGAAAACCATCCTCAGTAACTGTCTTTACCATAAAACCTATTTCATCCATGTGGGCAGTAAGCATAACCCTAGGTCCCTCTCCAGCGCCGGCCTTTTCGGCAATAATACAGCCCAGCCGATCCTGTCTAATGCTGGCCAGGGGGGCCAGGTATCGCCGCATTATTTCTCTTACTTCACCTTCAAACCCCGATACCCCCGCCGCACCAGTCAATTCCTCCAATAACTCCTTGCTCTTATCCATTTTTTTACCTCCCCATATGTATTTGGCCCTCATTAAGCAAACAGTATCCTTAACCTGCTCCAGCCTCCCATACCAAAGCCTGAGCCTGCTCCAGATTCCCATACTAAATTCTTCCCATCCCCTGACATTTCCTCCCCAAGGATGGAATACTACTATCCAGCAGTTGCCCCCCGACAAACCAAGCCAACGCCAAGGTCTAGGAAAAGGGGCCAATAATACCACACAGTCCCTAGGAATCACCGGCCGCCTGCACCAATAAAAACAATAGTGTAGTGACGGGAAAGATCAGGGCCGTGGCCCCCGCAACAACGCCGGAATCATTTACTAAGAAAGCAACGAAGGCACCCACCCCACTGCCGACAAGGCCTGCCCAAAGGATGGGAAAGCTGAGGGCCAGATCCCTTAAAGTGCGGGGAGGCCGATGGGATAACATCATAAAAAGGATTAAAACTGCCAGGAGGATCAAACTCCACCAAGAGTATTTTAGCAGCTTTAAATTCATTCCCAGTTTGCGCCCAATGAGCAAGGACAGCTCCCGGACTCCAGCTCCAACAGTTAAAGCAACGGTTCGACCCAGATGTGAAGCCCCATCACCGGCCAAAATGTAATCCCCAAGGCTTAGGCTAGTCAAAAGGAGTACACCCAATAGACCCCAAAGTAAGAATTTCCCCTTATATAACGAGCCCTTCCGCAGGTAAATAATGGTGGCACCACCCCCCCACATGGTGGCAATGGCCCCGCCAAAATTGGCCCCCAGGTGGGGCCAAGCTACAAATATGAGCAGCAAGAGAAAGCCCGGTATGATAAGAAAGGGGGGGGATAGCCTTTTTCCAGCGCGCTTAATCCCCTCTGCCAAACCACTCCAACCAATTAATCCCGCCCCCAGATAAAGCCCCATGTATTCATTGCCCATTCCATAGTAGCGGGCACCACTAATGGGGCAGTAGCCCAAAAGGGATGTGAGTAGGAGGGACTGACCCGTAAGCAAATCCAACCATAAGGCCCCAACGGTTAGCAAAGCAAGAATAATAAAGGGTTGGGGATCCTTTTGCCCCTGGAATACTAATTTTACCGCCACAATTGTAACAATTGAAATTGCCACCAGGCTAGTACCCAACCTTTTGAGGGAGAGAAGGGGTAGCATCAACAATACCAGAGGAAGGGCGGCAACCGCAACCAGGAAGTGTGATAGGGGGGAATTCCACCAGCCCGGCCGGTAAATGGCTGCGGCGCTAGCAGCAAGAACGACAACAATAAACACAATATAGGTTTTGATTACAAGGGGGCGAAAAAGAAAATTTCGTTGAAAGAGTTCTCCCTTGGCAGCCAGGGACTCAAGTCCATTGTCCCCTCTAGTAACCCGCATTGGCCTACCCTGCATGGTGGGGGGTGCCGAAAGCTGAAAGACATCTAAAATGGTGGGGGCAAGATCTATGTTGGCCACTAGACCAGCCCTCCGGGTTGTGGCAGAAGATAAAAGACCCGGGGTAGTATTCATACCAGCCATAATAATTGGTGTCAACCTGTCCCCCAACCGGTATGCGCCGAGCGAAGGTGTGGGGGAGATCAATATAAGAAGGGTTTCCTCCAGATCCACATATTGTAATAATTCCCCCAAAAAGGCATCCGCCCTTTCTATGGCGTGCCGCCGAGCAGCAACGGCCATTTCCGGTAGCAAAAACCCGCTGTAACCAGCAGCACGAAGGGTATCACCCCACTCTATAACAACCACGGAGCTATCCGCAGTTTTTCTAAAGGCATGGAGCAGGGCCCTCTCATTTGTTTCTAGCCCATAGGGTGCCAGAGGGTTTTTTCGTTGGAGTTCCAACCCTATAGAACCTTCCTTCACAACACCCAGGTAATCAATTACTATGCCCGCCCCTGGCCGCCGAATCTTACCGGGAATATCACTATTGCCCAATAAACAACACGTGTGGCCAGCATCACTGAGGGCCTGACCCAAGGCACCGGGGCGGACTGTTGCCCCAAGTTTAGCATTGGCAGTAACCATTTCAGCCATACCCAAATGCACAATACTAGCCTGGGGCGTCATCCCCATCCGGCGTTGGTATACCTTTCCCGCCGCAACCCCCTCCCACTCCTCCCCAATTTCCAATGCCGGTTCCAGACCATCACCACCACTGGCCCGGGCTCCGGCCCCTATGCTTATGTGGGCGGCATTACAAGCAGAACCCGAATGGGTGGCTGTATTCAGAAGACCGGTGGCACCCACAGCAATGAGCCTAGCAATATTGGGTGTTTTGGCATGGCGTAAATCTGCCATGTTAATTGAATCAAGGACAAGGACTATCACCCTTTTGCCCCCATCTGCGGCCTTAACCAGTGCCGGATGAAGGCCAACGGAGAGGAATAAAAGGATTATTATTAAGAAAATAAGTAATGGACCCCTATTCATTTGCCTTACCCAAAGTAATTTCCAAAGATTGATGATAGATTTTTTCCACCGCCGCAACCATTTTGTCCCGAGTGAATCTACGCAAGACCATTTCCCTACCCTTGCCACCCAGCCTAGTTCTCCAGCCTGGATTATGGAGAAGTTTTAAAATTTCACTAGATAAAGTACGACTATCCCGCGGCTCCACCAAAATGCCATTTAAACCAGGGATAATAATTTCCGGTATCCCCCCCACTCTGGTCCCGATAACTGGTAGGGAAGCAGCCATTGCCTCCAAAATACTTAGTCCCAGACCTTCCTCTAAAGAACAGGATACAAGAATATCAAGGTGTTGCCACCACTTATCCATATTGTCCACATGCCCAGTAAAATATAGCACACCATCCAAGGATAAATCCCCAACAAGCCCCTCCAAATAGCTGCGCCGGGGGCCATCACCGATGACATAGAACCTGGCCCGGGGTTCAACGACGGCAACGGCGGCTGCTGCCCGCAGGAAATATTCAACACCCTTTAATTTTACCAAACGACCAACGATACCAACATTATAACCCCATCCCCTGTTATCTTTAATGTTGCCCCCTATTTTCCCAGCCACATCTACACCATTATGAATTGTTGTTATTCTATAGGGGGGAATACCCCCCCGGATAAGTTCCCGCCGCAAGGCATGGGACACTGTAATAATGCGGCTGGTCCAATTAGCCAACAATCTTTCAATACCAAAGATGGCAGGTCCCTTCGCTGGAAAACCATGTACAGTATAAATTACAACCGGTGTGCCAGCCACCCGGGCGGCCAGCCTCCCCCATAATGCCGCCCGAAACCCGTGCACATGGAGAATCACCACCCTTTGTAGTCGCAGTAAACTAATCAGTTTTCCCAAGTCCCCCGTGGGTAAAAAGGGCTTTTCCCAATGACAAACATCCAGGGGGATAAGGGGAACAGGCCCTTTAGAAGATTTCTTAAGCCAGGTGTTTCGCCGCGATGCCACAATGAGGGGAGAAAATTCCCCAGGGTTTAGCCCTTGGGCAAGGTCAAAAACGTGGCGGCACATTCCCCCATGGGCATGACATAGTAAATGCATAACCTTGTGGGGCAACATAATCCCTCCAAACCTTTTTTGCCAATGGAAGGCCATTTGGTTGCCAATATTTCATTAGAAAGTATGCCCCTCTTGCCTCCTTAGAAATACAAAAACAGCCTGTTTGAGAGGACAGAATGAATGTCATTTAAGCATGTCCGTTCTTGGTAACATATCCCCTGAGTTTTTGGCACTGGCGGTAGACGGGAACGTATCCACCCTCGCTCGTACCTTCCTTACCTTTAGGAAGGATGGAAAGCAAAAGAAAGAAACAGTCTACCCAAGTCGCCTCAATATAAAAATTACCGCCAGCAAAAACCCCGTCATCCCCGTTCTTGTTTACGGGCTTGGTAAAACACCATGATGTTGGCAACCAACAGGAAACTTTGCGGGAAAGAAGATGTGGTCCGTGTTGTAAGGACCTATATGTCAAGATGGCGCATCGAGGAATATTCCCCTTTCAAAAAACAGCATTTTGCCTTTGAAAACTTCCGCGTCAGAAGCCTTGTTGCCATTAATAACCTTAATGCTCTAGTCACATATGCCATAGGCCTGCTGGGCCTTTTGGCCGACAAACTGTAGTATAGCAAATTATCCCGCCGCCTTATTTATAATTCCAAAGCTCTACGAAAGGATATACAATTTTATTATTACCAGCTCGCTGAAGGTGTTCTCTCAACTTTGGCTCGTGCCAGAGTGGGGATACAGGGTTAGTTTAAACTGCGCCCTAGTGGCCCCGACAGTTGAAATTTAAATTGGCTGTTTAGAAGGGAGAATGATTAAGGAAGGAAAAGAATGGGGAATTGCAAGATGGATTTCCCCGAAGTTGCCAGAAGGAATTCCCTGTTTTTGCAGTGATCTAAAGGGCCATTGCAGCTGCCCCCAAGAACCCTAACCCTTGTAGGCCGAAACTACGAGGAAAGGCACCGGGAGGATGCTAACAATGGCCAAGAGCAATTGTATCGGAGAGATGTTCTTTGAAAAGGGTTTAAGTTATGCCAAGATATCTAGGGTGACCGGTCATGATGTAAAAACAGTTGGGAAATACCTCCATGGGTATGATGAAAGCAAAAAAGCAGGCTACACCTGCTTTTATCCGAAAATATAAAAATGGTCGGAGTAAGCGGACTTGAACCGCTGGCCTCTAGCTCCCCATGCTAGCGCTCTACCAAACTGAGCTATACCCCGACCTCATGGTACGACAATATTATACCCGATTGGGGAGAGGAAATCAAGGGCAAGGAAATTATTCCCCCACCACCCCCTTAATTGTGGACCTGTTTGTAAATTAATGGTGGGGGTGATACGGGTCTGGGAATTAGGGTAAAGGCTTGCAGAACCTGTCTCATTGCCCTTTTCCCACTTCCCTCATCATTGGCATGGATCTCCGCCAACAATTGGCCCACTTCCACAGGGTCACCTATTTTCCTCGCCAGCACAATTCCCACAGCCGGGTCAATGACATCATCCTTCTTTTGCCGCCCAGCCCCCAGGTCCATGGAAACTTGACCAATTATATCAGCCCGTAAGCCAGCGATGTAACCGCCAACATGGGCCCGAAGCGAAAACTTAAAGGGGGCCTGGGGCAAGAGCGTCGGCGTATCCAATACCGCCACATCACCACCTTGGGCGGCCACAAAATCTCGAAACTTCCGCCAGGCCGCACCTGTGGCCAAAATTTCTTTTAAAACATCTTCCCCCCCTTGGGGGCTGTCAACATGCCCGGCTAAGAAAAGCATTTGGCCACCCAGAAACAAGGAAAGTTTGGTGACATCGGCAGGCCCTTTGTTTTGCAACACCATAATGGCCTCCTTTACCTCCAAGGCATTGCCTACGGCCTTCCCAAGGGGTTGGTCCATATTGCTAATTACTGCCACTGTCCGTATCCCCACTTCCTCACCTATATCCACCAGGGCCTGGGCCAGGGCCTGGGCTTCTGGCAAATCAGGCATAAAAGCACCGGAGCCACACTTAACATCCAAGACAATGGCATCGGCACCGGTGGCAATCTTTTTACACATAATAGAACTGGCAATAAGGGGTGTACTGGCCACCGTAGCAGTTACATCACGGAGGGCATAAATCATTTTGTCGGCCGGGGCCAGGTTAGCCGTTTGCCCCACTATGGCCAGACCCACCTCTGCCACATTCTTCTTAAGTTGACCCTCGGTCAATTCCGCGAAAAACCCGGGAATTGCCTCCAGCTTATCAATGGTTCCCCCACTGTGACCCAAACCCCTACCGGACATTTTGGCCACCGGCACCCCGGCAGCCGCCACAAGGGGGGCCACAATTAGGGTGACCTTGTCACCGACACCACCGGTGCTGTGCTTGTCAACCTTACATCCCACCAATGGGGATAAATTTAGAATATCCCCAGAAAGTGCCATGGCCCGGGTGAGATTGGCCATCTCTCCCTTACTCATACCACGAATATAGGTTGCCATGAGAAAGGCAGCCATTTGGTAATCGGGAATTTCCCCCGCAACATATCTGCCGATAAGAAATTCAAATTCAGCTGGGGAAATTTCACCACCATCCCGCTTTTTGGCAATGATATCTATTATCTGCATCCAATCGGCAACATCGGCCCTTTCCTGTTGCCCCACCTCCCCAGGACAGTTTGTTAGGGAAGAGGATACCTGCCATCCCAAAGAATACGGCGGTAATTGACAGGATCCGTAGCCCCCTCAGTATTAATAATTAGGATATTGGCATCTTCATTTAAACCCAGTTTTCCCTTTAATTCGGCACATTCCTTCTCCAAAGAGAGGAGGGAGAGCAAGCCAATCCCCACCGAACCCGATTCACCGGCCACAACCTTCCCATCATCCCCAAGGGGGTTGGCTAAAATACGGATGCCCCGGGCAGCAACATAATCTGGGCAAACCACATATCCGTCTGCAAAAGAGCGCAGGATGGGCCAGGCAATGGGACTGGGTTCACCGCAGGAAAGGCCGGCCATGATGGTGGCCAAATCACCGGTTACCCTTTGGGGTTCCCCCTCTCCCGCCTGGGCCGAGGCGAAAATACACGCCGCCTTTTCCGGCTCCATAATAACTGTGAAGGGATAGTCCTCCTTATCCTTATTAACAAAATAACCCAGAAGAGTGCTGGCAAAGGAACCCACACCCGCTTGTAAAAATACATGACTGGGTCGGGGTAAGGCATTATCTTCCAACTGCTCTTCGATCTCCGCCGCCATGGTGGTATATCCCTGCATAATCCAGCGGGGGATCCTTTCATATCCCTCATAGGCTGTATCCTGGATCAGCTGCCAACCTTTATCTTCCGCCGCCTTCACAACTAAACGGACTGTATCATCATAGTTGACATCAGTAACAACCGCCTTGGCCCCCGTTTCCTCGATTGCTTCCACCCTTCGCCGCGCAACACCCTTGGGCAGGTACACCACCGCCTCCTGTCCTAGTTGTTGCGCAGTCCATGCCACACCGCGACCGTGGTTGCCATCGGTGGCTGTGGCAAAGGTTATTCCACCCAGTCTTTTCCGTACCTCCCCGGAGCAAAGGTAGTCAAAGGTTAATTCACCATCAGCCAGTCCTAGCCTTTGGCCAATAAATTTACCCATGGCATAGGAGCTCCCCAACACCTTAAAGGCATTGAGGCCAAATCTATCTGATTCATCCTTAACATAAATGTTGCCCACGCCCAGTTCCCGGGATAAATTGGCCAAACTTACCAGGGGGGTCGGTTTATAACCTGGCAAAGACTGATGAAAGTCTTTAACCGGTTCTACCTTGGCGGGGTGGAGGAAAGTCGGTGGTTGTTTTTCCCTAAATTTCTTCCTGACATCTGTATTTATAATTGCCCTCAGCCCACATTTTTTTATCATAGCATTCATGCCCATCCCCCTTCTATTTGGCAAAGCATAATTATACCATTGCATTCACCCATTAAACCACTAAGGATTAGTCCCACCATCCATCTGTAATTAACCCCCACGGCAGTTAGCCGGCCCCATTTTAATAAAAGGCCGGCCTGGAGGAAGGTTGAAAAAACAGCAGGTACCTAACCCACTGTTTTTCCATTATTCCCCCTGGCCGCCTATACCTTTATGATTTTCGCCCCCGGGCTATTGAGACCCAGGGCAAGGCTACGGGATTTTATGTTGGCCCTGCCAAAGGCCTCCTCCATTGCCATTCCCACGGTAGTGGCTTTGCAGTTGACCAGCGCCGCAACCGATGGCCCAGAACCACTCAAGGCAACCCCCAGGGCCCCCGCCTCCATTGCCTGGGCAAAAACTCCCTCAAGACCAGGAACCAGATGCCTGCGATAGGGCTGATGCAGCTTATCCTCCATGGCGGCAGAGAGAAGATCCCAGCGCTTGCTCACAATGGCCCCTAATAGTAGGGATACCCGACCGATATTAAAGACAGCATCTGCATGGGGAATTTGCTCCGGTAGGGACCGCCGGGCATCCTCCGTAACTACCCGAAATTCTGGGATACACACCACGGCCTGCAACTCCTGGGGTGGTTCCAGCCGCAGGCAATGATAACCGGCCTTGTCCCCCTTGGGTGCCGAAATAACCAAACCACCCAGCAGGGCCGGGGTAACATTGTCGGGATGACCCTCCACCTCCACAGCCAGATCAAGGAGTCTTTCCCGGGGAATAGTTTGCCCAGTGAGTTGATTGGCGGCAACTATACCGGCTACAATTGCGGCGGCAGAACTGCCCAAACCCCGGGCCAAGGGAATTTCATTGGTCATTTTTAATCTTAAGGGTGGTGGTGTAATGCCCAATTCCTGGTATGTGCGTAGTAAAGAGCGATATACCAGGTTTTCCTTGGAATGGGGTAATTCCCCGGCCCCCTCCCCAAATACCTGTATCTCAAGCCCTTCCCCTATTTCTTCCACCTCTAAAGTATTGTAGAGATCCAATGCTAGACCCAGGCAGTCAAATCCAGAACCAATATTTGCAGTGGTTGCCGGGACTTGGACCCTGAACATAATATGGTTCACCCCCAAATCATTTTTTCCACGGCAGTCAATGTGGGTTCTACTCCTTCCGGGGAAGCAATACTACCAAGGGCAGTATCGGGATCCTTAAGTCCATTGCCCGTGAGAATACAAACAACCCGGTCACCATTTTTAAAATATCCCTGGCTAGCTAATTTCCTAACCCCGGCCACACCGGCGGCTGAGGCCGGTTCCACAAATAGGCCTTCCAACCGGGCCAAGGACTTGTAGGCGGCCAAGATTTCCTCATCAGTTACGGAGTCTATAAGACCCGCAGATTCCCGGGCAGCATTTTCCGCCTTATCCCAACTGGCAGGATTGCCAATACGGATTGCAGTGGCAATGGTCTTCGGCTCTTCAATGGCTTTTCCTCTAACAATGGCCGCGGCACCCTCCGCCTCAAAACCCAGCATCCGGGGTGTGTTAACTATCTTCCCCCGCCCATAATATTCTCGAAAACCCAGCCAATAGGCACTAATATTGCCGGCATTTCCCACGGGGAGGGCCAAATGGGTGGGTGCTCCCCCCAATTCATCACATATTTCAAAGGCCGCAGTCTTTTGCCCCTGCAGGCGCATGGGGTTAAGGGAATTCACCAAGGCAACGGGGTGTTTTTCACTCACTTGACGTACAATATGTAGGGCCTGGTCAAAGTTTCCCTGGATGGCGATAACCTTTGCACCGTACATGAGGGCTTGAGCTAATTTACCCAAGGCTATAGCCCCGGCGGGGATGATTACTATACAGTCAATACCCGCTCGGGCTGCATAGGCAGCAGCAGACGCCGATGTATTACCGGTGGAGGCACAAATAACCGCTTGGGCACCTTCCTCCAGGGCCTTACTCACCGCCATGGTCATCCCCCTATCCTTAAAGGAACCAGTGGGATTACTACCTTCGAACTTACCATAAAGTTCAATCCCCCCCAATTCAGCCCCTAGCTTCGAAAGGGGAATTAGGGGGGTGTTGCCCTCCTTAAGGGTAATAACGGGGGTTTTTCCATCGACGGGCAAATATTCCCTATAACGAGCAATTAATCCCGGCCACATCCTTTTTTCCTCCTTTTCCCAAAAACCTATTCCAACAATTGTAGGATAGAAATGCTGGCACCGGTCACCAACCCTGGCCAATAACATCAATTTTGCGTACACCATCACAGGAGCGGAGCTGGCTTAAAAGAGCCTCAACTTCCATCTCCATCTCCTTAGTTTCGATAGAAACAGACACATTGGCCACACCCTGAAGGGGCAGCCCTTGATTGATGGTTAGAAGATTACCCCGCGCCTTGGCAATTGCGGCAAGTATTTGGGACAAAACCCCTGGCTGATGTTCAAGTAAAAGTGCCAAGGTTATAATTTTTTCCCTACTCAATTCAGTAAAGGGGAAAATGTAATCCCGATACTTGTAGTAGGCCGCCCGGCTGACTCCTGCCTTTTCAACGGCCTCATTTACCGTTTTGCAGATCCCCTTTTTTAGGTATTCCTTCACCAAAAGGGTTTTGCGTAGGGTATTTGGCAAGGCCTCCTCCTTCACCAAGAAAAGGGAATTGTCCTGGACCTTCATCCTCTCCCCTCCCGTCTATTCCCTATATACATAGTTCCGTTTACGGTAGACATTATACCATATGTATGAAATGTTGACAATAAAAAGCGCGGCTAAACCCGTTAGCGCGCTTTTCTCCCTTAAACATCCGGGTATATTGGCAAAACCTTGGCTAGGGGTATATACACTTCCCTTGAAAGGGGAACTACCGGGACAAATCACCATTAAAGAATAATGCAGATGAGTCCACCACCACCCTCATTTACTATCCGCTGCAATGTCTCCTGTAATTTTTCCTGGGCATTTTCCGGCATACGATACAATTTATTTCGAATTCCATCCTTTACCAACTCATGAAGGGATTTGCCAAAGATATTTGTCTGCCACAATTTGGCGGGGTTATCTTCAAACTCCTCAGAAAGATACTGCACCAATTCTGCACATTGTTTTTCTGTGCCCACAATGGGAGACACTTCAGCATTTATATCAGCCCTGATCATATGCAAACTTGGAGCGCTGGCCCGCAAACGAACCCCAAACCTATTGCCGCGTCTTACCAATTCAGGTTCTTCTAGAATCATTTCGTCCAATCGGGGCTGTACTATACCGTATCCTGTCCGTTCCACATCTTGCAAGGCATCGGCTATCTTGTCATATTCCCGCTTGGCAAAGGTAAATTCCCGCAGCACCATCAGCAGATCTGCGTCATCAGCCAATCTTGTACCGGTAATCTCTTCCATAACCCGATAAAGTAGATTCTCCCGGGGAACAACCCTTATTTTGACCATGCCATTGGCAAGATTTAGGGCGGTTAAAATGGCATTGCGGACAAATTCGTATTCCAGAAGGACTTGGGCCGCTTTAGCCCCATCCCTCATCCGTTTAACTTGGGACATGGTTTCCTCAAAGGCCCTGGCAAAACCCTGCCGCAGCCAATGGTCATTTTCCAAGCCTTCCACCCAGGTAGGCAGATCCATGCTAACCTCACCGACGGGAAACTCATAAAGTATTTCCTTTAGGGTTGTATGAACATCTTCCATGGTCAGACCATTGACATCCATGGGGAGGACGGGAACAAGATAACGTCCCTCTAGTTCAGCTGCCAGGGCCATGGTTTCCGGTGCATCTGGTAATACAGAATTTAATATCAGAACATACGGTTTGTCAATTTCCTGCATCTTGACAATGATCTTCTCTTCAGCCTCCACATAATTTTCCCTGCCTATTTCACCCACAGTACCATCGGTGGTAATAGCCAGGCCCATTGTCACATGTTCTGTAATTACCCTCTCTAGCCCTTCTTCAGCAGCATCCTGGAAGGAAATTTCCTCTTCATGCCAAGGGGTTCGAACCAGTATTGGAGTCCCATCCACCCCTTGGCCCTGGGTTTCGTCCACACAATAGCCAAGACAATCCACCATTTGTAGCCGCAAAACTTCACCATCCTTTAGGGACAACTCAACGGCTTCTTGGGGAACGAATTTAAATTCCCTGGTCATAATCTCATTGCCCGCCCCGCTTTGGGGTAGTTCATGCAAAAAATCTTCCCTCTCTGGTCCATCTTCTATGCCGGGTAGTATCAACAATTCCATAAAACGCCTAATAAAGGTTGACTTCCCCGCCCTTGCAGGACCCACCACTCCGATATATATATCTCCCCCAGTCCTTGCCGCTATATCTTGGAAAAGATCATTCTTTTCCATAATGTCTTCCCTCCTCTCCCTTTATCATATTACTACTCCCCCTGCCCGGTTTTAGAACAAAATGGTAAGAAGCTAAATAACTATTTTCCCATCCCCCATTGCAGTTTTCCCTACCCTGGGACAAACCCCGCGAGATAGGCTCAGACAAAAAGGCAGAGTGTGCTGGAAACCACTATATGTATATTAGGTAAGGACTAAAATATGACAATTAAAACAGATCTGGTCCCAAAGATAGGCCCCCAAAACAAAAAGTGGCCCTGGGCCACTTTGGCAAATATTCCCCCGATAATTTCTTTGCGGCATTAAGGGCGTTTCCGCAGACGTAAACGTAGGGGGGTCCCGGTGAAATCATAGCCTTCCCGCAGCTTGTTTTCCAAGTAGCGCAGGTAAGAAAAATGAAAGAGGTGGGGATCATTGACAAAAAGGAGGAAGACAGGGGGACTATAAGAGGTCTGGGTGGCATAGAAAATTTTACCCACCCGACCCCTCCGGGCCGATGGTGGTCTTAGGTTAACGGCCTCCGTTAGGATACTATTTAAATGGGCAGTGGGTATGGAAATTTTCCGGTTGTTGGCAACAGTGTCTATGAGGGGAAATAGTCTTTGGACCCCCCGCCCAGTGCGGGCGGAAATAAAAAGCAGGGGGGCATAGGAAAGAAAGGAAAGCTGG